>JAQUAH010000107.1 GCA_028687345.1 Candidatus Omnitrophota bacterium
TAAGGAAGAACCTTCTCCGTTGCAAAATCCGCCCCTACCTCCTCTAAATTAACCGCAACCTCTAGATATCTTTTTCGTAACTCACGAGGACCGTCCCAGGCAAGATAAGTACCTAAAACTGGTATTCTGTTAACGCTGGCTCCTCCATTTGAAATGGTCTCGGGCACATTCAGTAAATAAGTTACTGCAAGTGCAGCAATAGCAAATATAATCAAGCCTAATGAAATATTATTTGACCCAGCCGCATCACCTGCAGGCGCACAGCCGCCCAGGATAAACAACCCTAAAAATGCAAAAAGATAGGAAGAAATACCAAGACCGACATCTCCGTGGCAATAGCGCGCAAGCAACTCTTGTTTTTTTGCAGGCCTAAGCCTATAACTTGAAAAGAGTAAAAGCGTCTTTCCGCTTTCCGGCTTTGCATCCAAGAATTCATAGTAGTCCAAGCGTCCGCGTTGTCGAGCCCACTCATGAAATTGCTCTCTTGAGCGCGCCTGGGCAAAGAAAAGCCCTATTTTATCCCCTTCTTTAACTTTAACCTCCGCCGGAGGATTACTATCAGAAATAACTCTTCTACTGCGTAGCGTAGACAAAACCCTCTCATCCGCTATTGCTTCGAATCCATAATGAGAAAGGAAAAGAGCGAATTCTGGAATAATTACAATATTAGTAAGTAAGTCGGCACCAGTAGCCCCCAGGTCAATGACATACTTAAAATACTCATCAACTAATAGAGTTGCCAAGCCTAACTTCCGGTATGCAGGGCTCACGAATACTCCACCTAAGATAGCTTCGTGATGAGCAGAATCCATCCAGAAATAAATAAAAGCGATGACTTGTGTATCTTTTTTCAAAACAAGGCATCTATCGCCTACTCGGTAGAGTTCAAAAGGACCTTGTTGTATCTCATCTATGCGCCGCACAAAGGCCTCACGGCCAGCTCGCACGATTACCTCTCCGGCAGATTGCTCTGCAGTAACCGAAGCCATGCCATCAGGAAGCCGGTGATACCTAAACTGTATTTCTTCCGAAGGAATATTTTGAATTTCTTCAGATGAAGATACCTTACGCATCACGACCATACGCTCTTTCAAGCCTTTTCTAAAAATATTGATAGATATTTCTAATAATTTACGTATTCCGGGTTCACCCTCATCCAGCCCGCCTTCACGAGCAAACTTTCTCATGCTATCAAGTAAAGCTTGCTGTACGCAAGAAGCACTTAATTGTTCACCTCTTTCTAACCTGCTGATAGATTCATTGCTTGTTAAAGATAAGCCGGCTGTTCTGCCAGCGGCTTCCCACATATCCAGGTCTACCACAGGAAAAATAAGAAATTCGCCTAAAAGACAATATGGGTTTACTCCCTTCTCCACAACTGGAGGATGAGCCATTAATAACTGCTCATTTATTATGCTATGGGCTGTTTCTGCCTGTTCGAAGCTCAAGAGCTCAGCACCTGGAGCCATTGCCCTGCCGAGTGCCTTTGTTATGCGCGCCAAGGAAGGGACAACACAAAAACGAGACCGGCGGTCGAAAGCTTGCGCAACTTTTTGAATATCGTCACGATGGCTAGCAATATATTCTGCCAGTTCTGGCGTGTCCTGGGCATTAATCTCCAGCGCTAATTCAATGATGTTAGTCCACGTAATAAATTCCCCCTCCAACTGGCGCAGCTGCGGCTGGGCCAAGAGACGACGCAGATCCAGATAGACCTGCTTTGAAAGTACCACGTCTACTTGCTTAAGAGACGGCGACAGACCATAACGAGCCTGGAGCCGTTGATTTTCTTTCTCTATATATTCCTGGGAAAGATGGGTGGGGCGTAAAATATCTTCGCTCAATTTAGAAAGAAAGTCGCGAGAAATGACTGGTAGTGCGGTAATGCGCCTAATCCGGCCTTGATAGACTTCTATCCATTCAAATGGTAAAGCATCAAAAAAGTCGTATGTGAGAACTACTCCTGGTAAAGAATCCGGTAAACGTGAGTTGAGAAAATGTTCTACTTCATCTTCAATCACCTCTAATTGCCCGCGCTCAATCCAGTTACGATTTCGCTCCCTGGCTTCAGCTAATGCTTCAGAAGTGACATCTATTGCGTGGTAACGAATGTTACGTAATAAAGCTGCGCGGCTTACATTTCCTGCCCTTTCAGCCTCCTGGCGGAACTCATTAAACGCAGCCAGAATATCGTGCGAGAGATGGCCGCGACCACAACCTAATTCCCAAACCTCAGCCGCTTGATTTCCTTGCCCCTCAAACTGAGTAAGTAAGCGCTCTGCTACCATGCGCCCAAATACCGGAGACAACTTAACCGGCGTAGGATATAGCAAGCTTTTGCGGCTTGGGATGGGAAGTTTACCTGCTCCCAAGGCACCCCAATGCGGATTATAGTTGGCTTCGCGCACAAGCTCTTCAATAGTAAAAGCATCTGCCAGAACCTGTTGAGCCAACTGCTGAGCCGGCTCAAGAACATCAATAATTTGTTCCTGCTTATGCAAATGCTGGACACTAAGCCACAGATAATGAATTAACTGGTTGTCATAACCGACTATATTGTGTCGAACAAGTTCTGCCTCAAGAATATCATCAGGAGTAGCTGCTGGCTGCTCCGAAATCCTGTTTATCGCGAGTAGAAAAGCCTTATCTTGTTTTAAAAATTCTGCCAGACGCGCTCTAACTGCAGGGGTGATTCCCCGGAGAATCTGCACATAGACTGCAAATAAAATGATATCCTCATGCTCTGGGCTATGAGGAATTACTGATAAAAATTTTCTCGTCTCGGCATTTCGACGCGCAAGAAGTCTCAAGATATCGGCATCGGGCATCATTGTGCCTGCGCCAGAGCTTGTGCCGGCAAAGAATAGACCTAAACCGGATAACAAGACAGCTAATCCAAATAATCCAGTAATGCCACTAAATCCCGTCAGATTTTGCTGCACTGCTGCTACATCGCCCGCTCCAGCAAAATCCTGCGCAGCCGCGCAACCGCCTATAAAAGCAAACAAGCTTACTCCGGCTACAAATAGACTGCCTAAAGAAATAACGGAGCCGGTAGTTTTCCTTGTGTAATCTGTTTGTTCAAAATGCTCATAATTATCCGTATTATCAATAATAATATCCGGCTTTCTATCAGGATAATCAGGCCCTTCTGCAGTTTTCATGAGTGAACCTACAATAGGGTCTCCAAATCCCCACGGACGCAACTCATCCGGCCCTTCCCTCTCTTCAAGGCGGATTCTGCGTATATTTCTGTCTGAGGTAACTACTCTTGCAAATATATCGAGATGGTGGATATCCTGCGGAAGCATATTGCGAACCACCTCTACCATAACCACATCTGCTTGAGGGTTGTTTGTATAGGCATCAGAAAACTTGAAACTCTCCCATATATCCCTAGGTAATTCTTCCTGGTCAATAACTAAAACAGATTTTCTTAATTCCTGCTCTAACCATCTGCGTATAATTTTTATAATCGTTGATTTTCCTGTTCCGGGGCTGCCTTTAATCAGAATAGTAACCGGCCTATCTCTGATTATTCCGAGTTCTTCTCTAATTGAATCTTGCAGAGCAACTATGCCTTCCTCAGTATCGTAATGCGGTGTGTATCTACCTAATGTATGTAATCCTAAATGCGCATCCGATACATCTACGCTGCGCAGAAATCCGCTACCAATAGCAAATAAAACAACACAGAATAATCCAGATAAAACATGAAAAAATGAATCTGTGCTACGATTCAAGCTTATTGCAGAAGGTTCGCAGCCGGATAAGGCAAATAAAGCTAATCCCGCGAACAGGAATACACAAACGCCTGCTCCAAAAGCGGCAGCTTTATTTCTCTCTAATACCGGCTGAGTCGGACATGACAGTGAAGCGTGATTACGGATTTCTAAATCGTATAATTCTGCCATTATATGCCTGAATGGATTAGGAACCGCTTGTGCTGCCGGCTTTCCTTTATTTCCGGCAGGAATATATGCAGTAGTAATAGGGCTGTCGCAGAGTGCAATTTTTATAATCCTTTTGCCTAAGCTGCCTGCTGCTTCGCCAAAAGAATCTCTTTCTGCTTCCTTAACTATCAACGGCAAACTATCATCATTATCAATATCATAAAAATATCCCTGCAAAAACGAGAGCAATAATCTTCTTCTATTATGAATGAAGCGCAAGTCACTGATAACTCGGCACAAATCAAGAAAACGATACCTCGATCTCCAACGTAAACTGCCGCTTAATCTATAAGAAGTTTCTAAATCCCTAAGAATTACGCCATAATCTTGTGTGGAATAATTATAGGAGACTCCGATATTTCCTCTGCGCAAATAGCGATGTACGTAGCCAGCATCATGGTATGCCCTTACTGCGCGACCAAATCTATAGTAGAGTACCTGCGCTGTTGCTTTAGGGAGGAATTCAGATTTTCCGCTTTTAAGTTCTATCATGCTGGTAGCAGAACTTTTTGAATGACGGATGAGCCTAGTATCTTCCTGCTCCATACCGGCTATTACGAATCCCAGCTTTGCATTCCTGACTTTAAATGCGCCCCATCCTACAGGGTGGTCGGTAGGAAAACCCGCTTCTTTTCCTTGAAGCATTATTTCGTATTCTAATTTGGCATTTTTCGCATCCATGCCGCCCTTTTTATCGGGCGTGCCTTTGGTCACAGTCAAGAATTCTTTATCAATTTTCTTCACCCAGGAGATAAAACCGCCTCCCCAATAATTTTGCACCCGGCCATTTATGATCCGCGGCCTAACTCCTTTAATCCTTAATATCTTTATTCCTTCGACTTCCTGCTCTAATCTCAAATAGACTGTCCTGCCTTCATCTTTTCTTTTTAATTCATGGTAAGCAATATATATCCTGCCTGCGGAATCATGCATCAGCCTCTTAACATTCTCCAGATCACTCATATCTGTGTGTAATATTTGATAAAGCAGCTCTAAATCAGAGAGGCTGAATTTATTCTTAAAAAGAGGATTAATATAAAAAGTGTCTAATGAGAAAACAGGCGCGCCTGATTCAATGCCAATACGGCTCTTCTGGGCTTTTAAGAGTACATGTTGCGTTGCAGTAACTCTTATAAAACTAACAAAAATTAGCATAAGGATTAATGCGCCAGTTAAAAACCAAGCAAAGAGGGTTAACTTATCCAATCCGGCTGTATCTCTTCCTGGCGCGCAGCCGCCTAAGGTAAGTAGGCGTGCTCCTAAGGCCAAGAGTAAACAGGCCAAACTGCCAGCTGGAGGAGACGAAAGAGGAGGCGTTTGTAAATATACCTCTATGCTTTGTTTTAATTGGTCCCAACCGTGAGAAAACTTATTCCATCTTCTAATTAAATCAACAACCCTTGTTCTTAATTCCTCCGGGTTGGTAATAATTCCTCTTCTTTGCGACAATCTGGCTAATTCTGGTTCGGAGAGCAAGGTTTTGAGATCTCCTTCCTTCATACTTATCTCGCTAAACCAGTCTGGATCTTGAACTTTGGTTCTATATTTTCCTAAGCCAGTGGTAATGGCATCCTTTCGTTCTTCTCGGGAATCAACCATTGTTTGATTAGCAGTTATTAAAGCGGCTTGCGAGGGTTGGTCTTTTCTCTCTTTAAAAGTTGAAAAGGCTTGCTTTACTATCTCTAGATTGCCCTCCAATTCTTTTATCAGTCTTTCGATCTCCTCAAGCCCTGCAAACTCATGTTTTATTTCTACAAATTGCTCAATTAATTCTGTGGCATCTCTACGCTTTTCTCTTTTTGCTTTCATTGCCTCGTCTATTTTACCTATTGCAATACCAGCAAGCTTCCAGCCATCGCGTTGCAAAACAGCAAGGGCTTTTAAAATCCTGTTGGCCGTCTTTAAATCGCCATTTGCAATCTTCTCTCGAGCTTCTCTATATTGTGCTTGTATTTCTTTTTGCTGTGCCTCAAACTCAGCTTTTCCCTTTGCAAGGGCAGCTTCCGCCTCTTTTACTTTATCTGCTAAATCTGGAAACTTTGGTATCTCTCCAGGATTAAGGGCTTTTAATTGTTGTAATAGCTCTTCGGCTCTTGCAAAATTCTTCCTCACGATACATCTATCGAATTCGGCAAGGAGATTTCTTGCTTGCTCTTCTGGAGCAGGTTTGTGCGTTTCTGTTTGAAGAGCTTTTGCTTCTGGCCCTGAAGTGGCTACCGAGGGCTGAGGATGGGCTGTTGGTTCTGTAACTGC
>JAQUAH010000007.1 GCA_028687345.1 Candidatus Omnitrophota bacterium
CGATCATATCATCCCACCAGCCAGCATTCTTTTCTCCCTTATGAAAGCCGGCTGCATGGGCGTCACCGGAAAGTGCATGGAGAATAAGAATGGCATTGGATTTCTCTTGGTTGAGTTCGCCGTAGGTTTCGTAAGCAAGGCTAACAGGCCCAAATTTTTCACCACTTTCTAGGGGCAGTTCGTCAAAAGTAAAAAACTTAGTCTCTATTATATTTAGAATTCCTTTTTCCGGCACTCCTGCCTCCGTTATAATCAGGCCTCCTGGAAAAGCCAGGTAGAAAGGTATCTTTCCCCTGTATCAGGGAGCACGACTACTATAATTTTTCCTTTATTTTCTTTTCTCTTAGCCACTTCCAGGGCCGCCCACAAAGCAGCTCCGCTTGAAATACCGGCAAGGATCCCTTCTAATTTAGCCAGGTGCCTGGCAGTGATACCGGCATTTTCATTAGTCACGCGAATCACCTCATCAATAATCTTGCGGTTTAGGACCTCAGGCACAAAACCTGCTCCTATACCCTGAATCTTATGTGACCCCGGCTGGCCTCCGGATAATACAGGTGAATCGTTGGGTTCGACTGCAACTACATAAAAGTCTTTTTTCCTTTTTTTGATTACCTCAGATATGCCGGTAATTGTCTCGCCTGTACCTACCCCTGAAACCAGAATATCCACCTTGCCGTCTGTATCATTCCAGATTTCTTCTGCTGTGGTCTTACGGTGGATTTCGGGATTGGCAGGATTATTAAATTGCTGTAATATGACGGAATTGGGTATTTCTTTTGCCAACTGCTCTGCTTTGTTTATAGCTCCTTTCATGCCCTCTGCACCAGGGGTCAACACCAACTGTGCGCCAAAAATTGAGAGTAATTGCCTCCTCTCTATGCTCATCGTATCAGGCATGGTAAGTATCAATTTATACCCCTTTGCCGCAGCTACAAAAGCCAGGGCAACCCCTGTATTTCCGCTGGTAGGCTCAATGATTGTGCTGTCTTTTTTCAAGGTGCCGCGACGCTTTGCATCCTCTATCATCGATACACCTATCCTATCCTTTACGCTCGATAAAGGATTGAAAGATTCTAATTTCGCCAATATTGTTGCGCCTGAACCTTCTGCAATATGATTCAGCTTAACCAACGGGGTATTCCCGATGGTCTTGGTAATATCACTGAATATCTTTTCCATACAACCTCCTTAAGAAGTTATTTAGCTTTCTCTAATGCCTGTTCTATATCATTGATTATATCATCAATATGCTCTATACCGATTGATAGCCTGATAAAATCTTGCGTTACTCCGGTTGCCAGTTGCTCTTCGCTTGAAAGCTGCTGGTGTGTGGTCGTAGCCGGATGGATTGCCAGGCTTTTCGCGTCACCTACATTCGCAAGATGAGAGATAAGCTGGAGAGAATCGATAAACTTGCTACCTGCCTCAAGCCCTCCTTTTATCCCGAAACCAATAATCGCGCCAGCTCCCCTAGGTAAATATTTTTTCACTCTCTCTCTTTCAGGGCTTGAATCCAAACCAGGATAATTAACCCAGGAAACCAAAGGGTGCTTCTCTAAATATTTAGCTACTGCCAGGGCATTTTCAGAGTGCCTTAGCATGCGTAAGTGTAAAGTCTCCAATCCTTGCAGAAAAAGAAAGGCGTTAAAAGGTGATAAGGCTGGCCCTATATCCCTTAAGAGCGTAACCCTGGCTTTAATAATATAGGCAATATTACCCAGCGGCTTTAATGCCTCTACAAAGTTAATTCCATGATAACTGGGGTCAGGCTCGGCAATCAAGGGGAATTTTCCATTAGTCCAGTCAAATCTTCCTGAGTCAACAATCAGTCCTCCAAGAGACGTACCGTGGCCGCCAATAAATTTGGTAGCGGAATAAACTACAATATCTGCTCCAAAATCTACCGGCCGCAGCAAATAAGGTGAAACCGTGTTATCTAAAACAAAAGGTATGCCGTTTTTGTGTGCGACTTTTGATATGCCTTCCAGGTCTGCTACGTCTAATTTCGGGTTGCCGATGGATTCCGCATACACGGCTTTGGTTTTTGGCGTGATGGCTTTTTGGAGTGCATTCAGGTCATTTGATTTTACAAACTTCACATTTATACCCAAGCGCGCAAAGGTATAATGAAAAAGGTTGTATGTCCCGCCGTAAAGATTGTCCGCAGAGACTATTTCATCTCCTGACCGGGCAATATTAAGGAGTGCTAATGTAATCGCTGACTGCCCGCTTGCGACTGCCAGGGCGCCAACTGCGCCGTCCAAAAGCGCAATCCTCTTCTCCAGCACGTCTGTGGTTGGATTCATCAGCCGGGTATAAATATTCCCAAACTCCCTGAGCCCGAAAAGATTTGCCGCGTGCTCTGTGTTTTTAAACTGATAGGAAGTAGTCTGGTATATAGGTACCGCCCGTGAGCCTGTAGCAGGATCAGGTTCTTGGCCGCCGTGCAACAAAATGCTCTCTGATTTTAACTTTGAATCGACTTTACTCATCTTTTAACTCCTTGGCTATTTGTATCAGGTAGGGGGAGAAGATTATCCCCCTGCCTGTTTGCTCACTTAACCTAAAATGCATATTGTCCGCTTAACACCACGCCATTACCCAAGCCTACTTTACTTGCGGATTTATGATCTCCGGCATCAACATACGCCAGGATAAGCGTAAGGTTCTTATTCGGCGTCAGGGCAATATGTGCATCCCAGTAATCAGCATCTTTCCAGTCTTTATAGCGGGCTCCCTGTTTGTATTCAAACCCGGCAATTAAATTCCAGGGCAATATTACATCAATGTTGCCAAACCCTGTTGCTCTTCTGTCTTTATCATATCCAAACACGCCTGTGGTCCTTCCTTTAGTGGAGAGTACGCCGCCGGAAAGCAATACCGGACGGGGTAGTTGGGTTATCAGCTTTGTTGTAACCAAATAGTAATCCTGGCCGCTGGTGTCAACCCCGCTTCCCACATTTGATGTATGTTTATAGATACTTCCTACTGATATCGCCGGAAGAAACTTAGTCTTAAATGAATTCTCCGGTAAAAGTAATAGTTTGACTCCTAGGTTGTTTTTATGTTTTGCGGTAGTGTTCTCCTGGTTAATGCTCTCATACCCATATGAAATTTCCAGCCTCTTAAAAAGTGTATCCGCAACGCCCACGGCCGTCCAGTCAACATTAACCTTAGACAGATTCACATACCAGGCACCGAACCTAGGCCTTCCTATAATATCGGTGTCACCTATACTGAGATGGCTATCTTCACCATCTGAATCTGCCAAATAAGCCAATGGATTAAAGGCTACGCCTCCTACGCCTTCTAGATTGTTAAAAGGAGCGCCAGCGTATGAATTTTTAACTGAAAGAACAACCGTCAACGCTAGAATTGACATAACAAGGTTAAAATGTTTCATCAAAAACCTCCTAAATGAGCGCATCAACTCCAGTTGACTGGTTGTTTGAAGGCAAAATTATGATTTAAAAGAACGGTGTTCCCCGGTAGCCCGGTAAAACGTCAAAATTTACATTTTAATCAGATACCACCCCCTTCTTCAATAAGCCACACATCATCAAAACGATTCTTTTCAGCAACCTCCACCTGGACTATCTTTGAGTTATGTAGGATTATCGTAATGACTCCGTATTTCAACCTATGTACGGTCTTGCTAATATCATTTATTATCGCGTCATTTATAATATTCTTATCGTTCATGTTTTTATTCATTTTTAAATGGAATAGGAAAATTCTTCTTTTGCCGATCTTACCTGATTAACCAGGTCTTCAAAGTTGATATTATCGATTATCTTGGAGGTCGAAGTGCTTATCTGCCTCCATATCTTTCTAAAAATGCATTTATAAACATCATTGCAGCCGGAATAACCTTTTTCTAAACAGGTTATGGGCTCGGTCGGCCCATCAATAAAACGGATTACATCCCCTAATTTTATCTGCGCAGGATCCCTTGCCAACAAATAACCCCCCACTTTACCGCGCCTGCTTTCTACAAACCCCCCTCTTTTTAAATCCAGAAGCACCTGTTCTAAGAATTTTATCGGTGCATCTATGTGCCGAGCGAGGTCATGTATAGTAACTAATCCACTGCCGTAATGTATGGCTAAATCCAGGACCGCCTTTAGCGCGTAATCCCCTTTATAAGTAATGCGCATATTATCTCCTTATTTCTATAATATCTATAAACATAGTAGAGTATATACTAAAAATAATAATTGTCAAGTCTTTTTTTCTTCAAGCAAAAAATTTCTTAATCTTGTCATTTAAAACTATCTTTTTATCCAATCCAAAATCCAGCCCCATCTCGCAGAGCTTCTCATCTATTTTTCTAAACCAGGCAACCCTTGCATCCTTCTTAACCGGGCTTTCAAAAAACGGGGTCTGGAGAATAATTTCGACTTTCTCGTCTACCTTTGGAAAATATGTCGTCTCACCGCACACCCCTCTTGCGGAGATATCCTTAATCAATATACTTTTTTTAATGCTCTTCTGAAATATTATAGTGGCTAAGGCATCTACCTTGTATCTTTCGTAATCCCTTCTTTCGTATGGATAGTTATTGCCTGGAATTAGATTCTCCTTTGTGCCAGGTATCTGAATGCGCTAAGCGCCGCCTTGGAGCCTTCTCCTGCGGCAATAATAATCTGTTTTTCCGGCACATCAGTTACGTCTCCGGCTGCAAAGATTGCGGGGATGTTTGTTTCATTGCGGAAATTTACCTTGATTTCACCGTATTGGTTTTTCTCAACCTCTTTCACAAATTCAGAATTGGGCATGAGTCCGATTTCAACGAATATGCCCTGCACAGAGAGTACCTCTTCTTTATTCTCTCTTTTTATTTTAATCCCGTTCACAAATTTATCCCCCAGGATGGCGGTTACCTGAGCATTATTTAAAACTGTAACGATTTTACTTTCTTCTACCTTTTGGCGCATCACTGCATCCCCGCCTAAGCCAGCAGTAATATTTATAACAAAAACTTTTTTTGCTATATTTATCAATTGCAAGGCAGCGTCTAACGCGGAGTTACCTCCTCCTATGACTGCTACGGTTTTCCCGGCAAATAAGGGCGCATCACATGTGGCGCAAAAGGTGAGGCCTTTATTTTTAAATTCCTTTTCTCCCGGCACATTGAGTTCCTTAGTCCTCTTTCCGGAGGCAATGATTACGGTTTTGGCGGTGTAAGTGCCTTTATCAGTAGTAACAGAGATTGTATTATCCGACTTTTTTATTTCCTTTACTGCCTCATTCTCATTAAGCGCAATATTGTATTTTCGCATATGCTCTTCAAATTTACCGGCCAGCTCAGGCCCAGTAATAAACTGATATCCCGTATAATTCTCTATATCTCCGCTCCAGGCAGCCTGGCCTCCTATGTCCTTGGTAATCACCAAAATATTCATACCCTTGCGTACTGCGTAGACGCTTGCAGTAATCCCAGCGGGACCTGCGCCGATAATAATTAAATCATGCATTTTTATATTCCCAGGCTCTGTTTTATCTTCTCCTTGTCAAACCCCACGATAATTTGGCCGTCAATATCCAGCACCGGCACTCCCATTTGGCCTGACTTCTGGACCATCTCTTCGGCAGCTGCCTGATTTGAAGAAACATCTATATCCTGGAAGTTTATATTATTTTCCTTTAAGAACTGCTTGGTCCTCATGCACCATGGGCATGTCGGAGTACTATATACCTTAACTTGTTTATCCATCTTTTTCTCCTTTAAATGGGGCGAATTAACTGTTTCAAATCAATCAGCATTTTAAGGTGGCCCTGTTCCTGGGTGATCAATTGTCCAACTACCTTGAGGTCATATTCGGGTATTGCTTTTTTCATGCCTTCATAAAAGATAATTGAATCCTTTTCAAATTTGATGCCAAACTCTATCGCTTCTTTATCTGTAGTAATCGCTTTAGCGATCTGTTCTCCCTTGTCCTTTTGGGTAAATACATATTCGCTGGCTAAGGCGTTCATATAGGCAAAATACTCTCCCGGATAAGATTCCGCGGGTTCGTAATTTTGGGCTCCCTTTAATATGTCCTGAAAGACCTTGATATGCTTTTCCTCCTCGCTGCTTAAAAATTTGAATATATTAACAGCCTCTTTGTTTTCTGATTTTTTGACGAGGGTATTATAAAAATCCCTGCCGTTCTTTTCAATCTGGATGCCTATTTCCACGATCTCGCTGCCTGCAAATATATTTCCCATTAGGACACTCCTTTTAATGAGCACATAACTTACGAATACGGTAGTATGAGTAAGTTATTGTGCGAATTAAATCCGCCAAAGTACTTTGGCGGATAAGTTCAGATTAATAACTTATATGGTGCGGAGTAAGGTCAACTACCTCTTCTACCTCCACAGCAATTAAATATTCCGGCTTGGGTAAAAGCGCTTCCGGGTGGCGGGGGTGGCCTTTAAGACCGCTGACATTCTTTATTAGCCTCTGAGTTATCCTGCCCGCAATCCTTTCTTCCCAGGCCTTAATCAGTCTTTGATTTAGTCCCTTAGAGGTAACGATTTTTGCCCTGCCCTTTAAGCAATAACCTTTAAACTTGTGTTCATCTACACCTGTAATGCTCATATGCGGATTTATTTTTAAATTTTCAAATGTAATTGCCTTATAAAGGTCAAGCAAATATACTTTGCCATCCTCGTTTATCTGGATTACCCCCTTGCATGAGTTATGAGGATAGCCTCTTTTATCAATAGTGGTGACTATTGCGAAGTTCTGATGATGGAAGAATTGTATTACTTCATCCGCCAATTTTTGCATGATATTTAAGTTGCAACTTTCTCAAACATATCTTTGCCCACGCCGCACTCAGGGCAAACCCAGGTAACGGGGAGGTCTTTAAAAGCAGTGCCTGGAGCTATGCCTGCGGTAGAATCCCCCTTGGCAGGGTCATAGATATAACCACAAACTGTACAACGGTATTTTTCCATAAGTTAACTCCTTACTCTTAAATTAGTTTATTAAAGATAAAGAATGGGCAGATACATAATCATAGCATATTTATATCTGCCCATAAAGAGCTACCTTTTCTTCTTTTTCTTTGCCTTTTTCCTTGGTTTCCTCGAACCGCAAACTCCGCAACCCATAATTCACCTCCTATAGTTTACCGGCAAAATCCCTGCCGAATTCATAACAGCGTTTAATTTCATTCTCGTCTGGAACATATTTAACGGATAAGCCGGGTTGAATGACTTCTATACCTGTTTCTTTGAGAACATTTTCAACGCTCTTTACTGCCCCTCCTGCCCAACCATAAGAGCCGAATGTCGCTGCTACCCTGTTTTTGGGAGCAAGCCCTTTTAAAAATTCCAGGAAACCGGCAATAGTAGTCAACATATCATTGTCGTGAGTTGAAGAACCGATGACAAAACCCTTGGCATCAAGCATCTCTTTGATTACCTCAGTACGATCAGAGGTGGTAATATCAAATAATTTGACCGCAACGCCAGAATCAGTTATCCCCTCCACAATTTTCCTTGCCATCTTCTCAGTCGCGCCCCACATAGTTTCATAGACCACTACCGCTTTACGTTTTGTCTCATTCTTGGTCCAGCCAAGATAGGCATTAATAATTTTCATCGGGTCACGACGCCAGATAATGCCGTGGCTGGGAGCAATCATGTCAATCGCGATATTCATCTTCTGAACCTCTTCAATCTTTCTTAAAATAACTGCGCTTAGCGGCCAGAGAATATTTCCGTAATATTTTGCCGCCTCATCCATTAAGGCGCACTGGTCTGTCTCATCATCAAACCGCTCTGAGGTAGCATAATGCTGGCCAAAGGCGTCATTGGGCAGGAGCAATTTTTCTTGCGGACAATGGGTAAACATACTGTCCGGCCAATGAATCATGGGCGCTTCAATAAAGTTAAGCGTTCTTTTTCCTATCGGCAATTTATCTCCTGTCTTTACTATTTGAAAATCCCAATCGCCGTAATAATGCCTGTATAGCCCTTCTTTGCATTTTGCCGTGCCGAAGAGCTTTGCCCTTGGACAAACTTTAAGCATTGCCGGAAGCGCTCCGCTATGGTCAACTTCGACGTGATTTACTATAATATAGTCAATTTTTTCCGGTGGGATAATTTCTTTTATCTTTCCAATCAACTCCCCGGCAAATGGCGGGTGGACTGTGTCAACTAAAGTAACCTTATCATCTAAAATCAAATAGGCATTGTAAGTAGTCCCTCTTTTAGTACTATAGGTATGACCGTGAAACGTCCGGACATTCCAATCCACCGCGCCAACCCAGAATATATCTTTTTTGATTTCTAATTTAGCCATACTTAAACTCCTTTTTAAAAAACCTTTATTTTTACCCTTTTTTCTTTTTGGCTGATTTTTTTGCCTTTGGCCTCATCGGCTTACCGCAGCACCAAAGCGTTGTCCTGGATATACCGCAACAATCTATTACTACCTCTCTGCCGCATGGCACACATACTAATTTCTGACCCTTTTTCATTTTTGCCATAGTTTTCTCCTTTCTTACTTAGGTTATATGTCTTCTTTTAAAACTTCTTTTATCTTAGTTTCTCTACTGATAACTGGACCAGCCGGCTTCAAGAATCTATCCTCAAAGGTGGGTAATTCTTTTTTATAAAATACGCCTAAGGGGATCTTCGCATCAGAATTATAGTCCCATTCCCTGATTTTATTTAATGCTTCCTGATAATCTCCGGAGTTATGCTCTTTTAGCTCATATACGCGCTTATCATAGTATTCATACATGTTGTAATAGGTTACGCATACCTGCAAGACATCAACCAAAGAAAAACCCTTATGCAGAATTGCTTCCTTAAAAATATTTTTTAACAATTCAATTCCATGCGAAGTCCCCCTTGCCAGAAAGGTTGCGCCAGTTGCCAACATAAGCTCTAAGGGGTTTATCGGAAGCTCATTTGTTCCTTGCGGAGTAGACCTGCCTTTAAAACCCAAAGGCGAGGTAGGAGTATACTGGCCGGTAGTTAGTCCATAGACACGGTTATTATGAATGATTACCGTGATATCAATATTTCTTTTAGCGGCAAATATGAGATGCTCAACTCCCTCACCATAGCTATCGCCGTCTCCGGAGAAAACAATTACTTTTAAATCCGGTTTTGCTAATTTTATACCTTCGGCAGCGGGAATTGTCCTGCCGTGAATGGAATAGAAACTATTCATATTAATATAATCTACAATCTTGGCATGGCAGCCAATCCCGGAAACCAAGACAAAATTCTCTAACGGCGTGCCTTCTTGCGCTAACGTTTGTAAACTGGCCTTTATGGCATTCATAATCGCAAAATTACCGCATCCGGGGCACCAGGTATTCTCTGCATATGTACCCAAATTATCAGGACTCATGATACCACCTTTTTTATTTCTTCCTCCAATTCCTCCAGCGAAAATGGCCGGCCGTCATATTTTAAAATTTTGGCGTCTGTCTTTAACCCGTAACGGCTCATTAAAATTGCCAATTGAGCTGTAGCATTGCTTTCCACATCAATAATCTTTTTGGCGCCTTCTAATGATTTGCGCAATTGTTCTGCAGGAAAAGGATTCAAAACCAGAGGCTGGACGACTTTTAAATTCAGATTTTTTGCCGCCTCAACACAAACCCCCTTATTAGACCCCCAGCAAAGTAAAGTTACGGCTGAATCATTGTTGCCATAAGTTTTTACTGTATTATAATTTTCCAGTTCTCTCTTAAGATATTTTTCCTTGCGTAACCGCTTATCCTGCATCTTCTTTGTGAGTAGGGGCTCTTCAGTAGTTATTCCAAACTCATCATGTTCATAACTGTTAACTTTGATAACTGCATCTTTGTCCGGCACAAAGGCAAGCGCAGAGATTCCGCTTTCTGTATCTAAGTATCTTTTGTAATTGCCTGCTCTATCCCAAAGGGCTGGTTTTTCTTCTTTTATTTCTTCAATTGAATTTACATCAAAGCTATACACGCTCTCGGATAGGTTTTTATCTGATAAAATAAATGCCGGTATTTGATATTTCCAGGCTATGTTTAAAGCTAACCCAGACCAATAATACGCTTCTTGCGGGTCACCTGGGGCAACTATAAACCTGGGGAATTCCCCTTGTCCCGCGTGCAGGGCAAAGAGCAATTCTGTCTGTGAAGAATAGGTAGGTAACCCCGTACTTGGGCCGGGCCTTTGTCCAAGAAAAATAACAATAGGTAATTCAGACATCCCTGAGAAACTTAAAGCCTCGGTCATAAGGCAAAAACCGCCTCCGGAGGTACCGACTGCTACTTTTTCTCCTGCGTAAGCAAAACCTAAAGCCATAAGTATTACGCTGATTTCGCTTTCGGGGTGAATCACCTTTAAAGAAAACTTCTCTGATAGGCTGGCTAAATAATGCAGTATAGGCGAAGATGGCGTCATTGGATAGGAGATATATGTTTTAAGCCCGGCGTTAATTAACCCTAAGCTTACGGCTTCGTTTCCGGTAAGAATAGGCAGCGCTTCTTGTTCCAGTTTGCCTATATCAAGCAGCTTCCTGGCCTCATTAAATCCGCGCAAGGCAACTTTTAAGTTTATTTCTATTTCCCGGGAGATATTCTTCCTGAAGGCCTGCTCTAAGACATCCCATTCTATTCCGGCGGCCTTAGAAAACCCGCCGATAATACAAGAGTTTCGCATAATCTCAGAGGCATTTTCTTCTTTAATAATTTTTCCTACGGGAACCCCAATGTGGCCTTCTGATTTTACGGTATCAGAATCATAGATGATTATACTATTATCTTTTAGGGTGTCTTTATGGAAGTCAACTGTGTCCTGGTTTAACGCGAGAAGAAAATCTACTTTGTTTCTGTGGGTAGCGATTTTTTCTTTTGCAGCCCTGATAATAGAAAAGGTATGGCCGCCCCTGATGAGTGAAGGGTAGTCACGGTAGATGTGTATGCGAAAGCCTAATTGATTCAAAATGCGGCCGATAAGCAGGCTTGAGGTATCTATGCCAAAACCCGCTTTTCCGCCTATAAGGAGGGAAATCTCATCCATTTTAATACCTGCGAAATAATATACTCCTCTAAATATATAAAATCAATTAATTAATCTCTATTTTTATCAAATCTCTTTATCTGCGTTTACGCCATACCCTATATCTATGACCTTGCCTATCTTAACCTTAACCGCGTATTTAGCATCAGGGTGATTCAATTGTCCATCGCCGCCGAGCTCTACTGCAAGCCTGTCATAAGCCCTGCCGTGCTCTATAATTTTTGCCTTGCCCTTAAGCTGGTATCCTTTATAACCAGCCGGGTTTACCACTGTTATGGCGATGTTTGGATTGCCTCTTAGGTTTTTCTTTGTCTGATGAGAATATAAATCTGCGAAAACTATTCTGTCGTCTCCCTGAACCGCCAAATTCCCCTTTGGTACAACATTGGGCCTGCCTTTTTTATCTACGGTAGCCACAAAGGCAAGGTATGTTTTTAAAAAACCTTTCAATTCGTTTGTAATCTTTGTCATGCGCACCTCCGCCTGTTAATTAGCCTTCGATGATTTCAATTGCTGCCACAGGGCATTCATCCGCAGCGCGGCGGCAAAGTTCGTAAAGTTTAGCCGGCACTTTATCCACAAAGGCGACTGCCTTATCGTCCTCCATGCGGAAAACTTCAGGACAGGTACTTACGCAGAGCGTGCAGCCAATGCAAATATCAGGATTAACTTTTGCCTTCATCTCATCTTTTCCTTATGGCTTTTTTATTAAGCATTCAAATTGAATATTGGTATGTTCGATATTAAACCTGTTTTTTACCACGTCATTGATTTTTTTCAGGATTTCATCTGCATTACTTAGCTTGCAATCGTCAATCACGACGTGCGCCGTAAGCGCATACATTGAAGTGGCAATGGTCCAGACATGAACATGGTGCATCTCGTGTATCCTCGGGATTTCTGACTTTACCTGTTTAACTAACTCATCAATATCCAAATGCCTCGGCGTAGATTCAAGTAAGATGTGCGAAGATTCAATCAGCAGCCTGACAGACCAGATTACGATTAATATACAGATAATGAAAGATAAAATAGAATCTATGAGATAATTTCTCGTATAAAAGATAAACAGGGCACCTATAAATACCGCTATGCTTGAAATGAGATCCCCTAATTCATGAAGTATGGCACTACGGATATTCAAATCGCTTACACCCGTCCTAGTTAATAAGAAAATACTTGTGCCATTAATCAACAGGCCGAATAATGCTACAAAAAGCATTTCATATATCTTGATCTCTTCGGGATTAATAAATCTCAATACAGCCTGGTAAACGATGTAGCCTGAAACAAAAATAAGCACTATGCCGTTAATAAAAGCTGCCAGGACCTCTGCGCGGTAAAAACCGTAGGTGTGTTTCTTGCTTGCGGGCCTAAGCGCCAGGAGTATGGCAAAATAACTCATGCCCAGCGCAAAAAGGTGAGTCAACATATGGCCAGCGTCAGAAATAAGCGCGAGGCTATTGGAAAGAAAACCCCCGATAAACTCAATTATCATGCCTAAAGCAGTCAAAATCAGCGCTAATTTGAGTTTACCTAGCTTACTGTGCGCGTGAGGGTGATGGCTGGTAGTAGTCATCCTTTGCCTTATTTGGCCCTTCTGTTATGAGCAATCCTTCTTTTCAGGTGCCTAGTTTCTTCGCAGCAAATCACAGGCAAAAAGGAAAAACAGCTCCCCATGTACACGGTTTGGAAACCACACACATTGCATTTAGATGCCGCCTTGATCATCTTACTCACCTCCTGATACCAAAATCAGCAAGTACAGCAAGCACTGCACACAGGGCGAATCTGCGTATTTGCCTCCAGGGGCAAATTCGCCTCCTTATAATCCTTAAGCCCTCCCTTATAATCCAGGACATCTTTATAGCCCAAGGATAAAAGCTTTTCTGCTGCTTTTGTGCTTGCCTGGCATTCAAAGCTTGCGCAATAAACTACTATTTTATCATTTTTATTTAAAATTTTCTTTGCCTTTTTTTCTATATCATCCAAAGGCAGAGAAATAGCGCCTTTTATATGCTCTTGCGCAAAACTTTCTTTACTTAACGCATCAACCAGTTTAAATTTTTCACCGCTTGAAAACATCCTCATTAACTCATCCCGCGTTATTCTTTTAACCATATGCCTCATCCCCTCTCTTTTCACTAATTTAGATGCTTTAAATGTAAAATGGGGTTCAATGTTTCTTATGAGGTTTCAAAATAAAGGTTTTAATTTTTTCCTTTAATTCCGCAGGCAAATCCTGGCACTGTAAAGCGTTTGTAATTTTGATAGCCTGTTTATACACATCCAGGAATGAATTACAGCCGCGGCAATCTACTATGTGTTTTTTAAAGGCGGATTCTCTTCTTTTATCCAGATTGCCCGTTGCGTAATCAACGACAAAACGGGTCCAAATGCCGCATCTGGAATCCTCCCTGGTTTCCTTCTCTGCCTTGTCTTTGAAATAGTCTGTAATCTTAACTTTAACCATATTATGCGCACGGTGCAGCCTTGTTTTAAAAGAATTGGCCTTGAGGCCTAAAACCCTTGAACCATCTCTTATCGATAATTTTTCAACATTATGCAATACCAGCGGCAGGCGGTATTTTATCGGCATCTCCCTTATGGTATTATCCAATCTCTGCTTAAATTCAGCATCTAATAATTGCTCATCGGGTAATTTAGACCAATTTATAAACAGTCCGGAATTCGTATTTTCTCTGGAATACCTAAGAGAGCTGAGAGGAACAATGCGCATTCTTTTTTTTCTCAAATACATCAATGTTTCATTATAGGCAATCTTATAAATCCAGGTTGAGAGGCTGGATTCTCCCCTAAAGCCTTTTATATTCTTGATTATCTTAAAAAAGGTATTCTGCGATATATCCTCGGCATCATTCTCATTGTGGGTTATGCTTAAGGCAAGGCCATAAACCTTATTTTTATATTTCTTGAAAATATCTTCCAGCTCATAAGCTGCTAAATCAGGCATATGCCACCTATGTTTTATCGGTTCTATTCTTTAAGAACCCGATTATCTCTCTAGAGAACGCCGGCAGGTCAAGCGGGGAGCGGGAAGTAATCAAATTGCCGTCCACCACTACCTCGTGGTCAAGGTATTCGGCGCCGGCATTGACAACATCGTCCTTTATGGCAGAGAAACACGTAGCCTTTCTATTCTTTAAAACGCCCGCTGAAATTAAGACCCACCCGCCGTGGCAAATAGCTGCAACCAGTTTTTTTTCTTTAAACAGCCCTGCCACAAAATTATTTATCCGGCTATACTGCCTTAATATATCAGGTGCATACCCGCCGGGAATGACCACGCCGGAAAAATCATTCACTTTGGCATCCTCTATAGACAGCTCTTCCTCTGCAGGATAACCTTCTTTGCTCTTGTATTGCTTCTTGCCCGTACCCACCAATACAGTTTCGATTCCTTCTTCGCGCAGCCTTAAATAGGGGTACCACACCTCTAAGACCTGGTATTGGTCTTCAACCAAAACGGCTATTTTTTTCATCATTAACCTCCTATTTCATCAATAATCCTTGCCATAATAAAATCGTTTTCAGTCAGACCGCCGGCTGCATGGGTAGTAAGCGTAATCTTTAATTTATTATAGATTAAAGTCAAATTCGGATGATGCCCTTGCTCTTCGGCTATATTTGATACAAGGTCAAGAAAATATTTTGCTTCAATAAAGTCCTTAAACTTAAACTCTTTGACTAGTCTTCTGTCCTCTATCAACTCCCATCCCCGGTACTTCGCCAATAATTTTTCTATTTTGTCTTTTGATAGCGGGGGCGTGCCTTCTTCGCAGGGCTTGCATTGAGAGGGCAGCTCTTCTTTTTTGCTTATTAAATCCGGTTTTCTTACAACTGTTTCTAATTGAGAGAAAGCTTCCTGATAATCAGGAGGCGAGGTTAATTCTTCAACTATCTGAATATATCTAATAATATCATGTTTATCCAATATGATTACCGCCCTGGCTAAGAGGTTTAATTCCTTTACCAGCAGCCCGTAGTTAATCCCGAAA
This sequence comes from Candidatus Omnitrophota bacterium, assembly GCA_028687345.1. Taxonomy (GTDB): domain Bacteria; phylum Omnitrophota; class Gorgyraeia; order Gygaellales; family Profunditerraquicolaceae; genus JAQUAH01. The sequence continues at coordinate 15,039 of JAQUAH010000007.1, forward strand.
GAAGAGGTTTTATAATCGGATAAAATTAGCGTATTATTAATATCAAAGTCTTGGCAAAATCTTTTTTGCGCAAAAGGTAAATCTTTACTGATGCCTATAATTGCTATTTCTTTAGAAACCTGGGTTGCTCTTTGATTAAATTCTTTGACTTGGGCTTCGCAAACCGGCGTATCAAGCGAAGGAAACGAATTGATTACCTTGATTTTACCCTGGAAATCAGAAAGCCTGACCTCTTTTAAATTTCCATCCGTAACTTTGAAGTCGGGAGCTTCGACCCCTATTTTTAAAACCCTGCCTACAAGGGTTAAGGGTTTTCCTTTAAAATTTATTATCTTAGGCATATTATCCCCTCCTTGACTTCTAATGGAAATAACTTGCTGCTATCCTGCCTAAAAAGAAACCAGCGCCACACGATAGGGCTCCGATTAATAAGGTCTCTACCCCGCTTGAAAACCAACTCATCTTTGTAATTTTTGATTTAACTTCTCCTAAAATAAAAAGAAATGCTAAGACCGATACCGCTGATATGATGGATGCCCTACCTACGTTCTGAAAAATAAAGAAGGGTAGGATTGCCGGAAAAGCACCCATAAGAAAAGAGACGCCCGAAACTATCCCTATCTCAAAAGGATTATCAATTAATCCAGGGCTGATGCCGATTTCTTCTTGTACCATAAACTTAAGCCAAGTTTCCTTATTGGCACTGATGCGCTTTACTGCTGATTCTTGTTCTTCTTCATTAAACCCCATTTCTTGAAAAACCTCTCTTATCTCTTGGGTTTCTTTTTGGGGGTCTTCCTCTATTTCTCTTCTTTCGCGTTCAATCTGATTTTCAAAAAAATGTTTCTGGGCCTTAGTAGAAATGTAAGAACCGAAAAAGATAGCAAGTGTTCCAGCTACTACCTGAATTAATCCAGCAAGAATTACTTTATTTCTCGTTACCAAGGAAATTGATACGCCAGCGAGAAAAGAAACTGTGGTAACCAAGCCTGTATCAATAGCATAAACAACGTCTCTTATGATTCTGCCTTTGGTGGTATGCCAGTCTTCTCCGTGCCAATTTTTTAGTCGCTCCTCTAAAGGGCTCCTGATTAGATTACTCATCTCTACTGTTTCCAAAGCTGTGAGACAATCTCCGGGATGCAATATGAATCCATAAAACTAAGTTTGTCTCCAGGCTTAGAGCAGAATCTTTTCTCATTTACCAAAAATGCCCTCTGGCCGTTTTTTCTTTCCAATATTACCTTAAATTTCCCCCTGTCATCTTTATTATCTGCCGATTTTACTAAATCCTTATACAGTTTTATCTGCGCATTTATCACTTCCAGGCTTAAGTTAATTGCGCCCAAGAGGGAAAAACTCTCGGCCTTTACTTCGCAGAACCTACATTTATCCAACGGCAGAGAATCTTTTATGCCGAAGTTCTTTAGTTTCTCTATTAAAAAATCCTTATTCTCTTTGGCGTCGCTGGAGAAAGAAGAGAATTCTTTTCTCACCCTGCCGTTGTTTATTAAAGAAGCGATATGGCTACAGCAAAAATGCAGCATATTTTCTGCATCTACTGTATGCTGAAGAGTTTCGATCAAGCTATTTTGTGTCATTTTAACCCTCCGATCTTTCCCCCAAGTTTCTTCCATCAGAGATAAAATTAATACCCTATAAAACGCTCTGTCTTGATATTTTGTTTTTTACAATCCAACTCCAAAGATATATTGCACATTGTATCCACCATCTTTGGGGGCCCAAAAATAAACAATATCCTCTCTGTCAGGTCGCTTGCCTTCCCCGTTAATAATTCCTTATCGATAAACCCAAAGGTGCAGGTTTTGTCTTTCGGCTGACAATCCGTAACTGTATAGAATACCTTTATATTTTTATTTATGCCCTGCCAATGGTCTAATTCTTTTTTAAAAGCTATATCCTCATCAGTGCGATTTGAATAAAACAGGTATGCATCCGTATCTGTTTTCTTTTCGACTATATATTCAATGATGGAAATCACCGGTGTAATACCTATGCCTCCGATCAAAAACCCGATCTTTTTGTATTCGTCCCTGAATACGCAGTTGCCCATTGGGATTTCAACCAGTATTTCTTCATTGGGCCTTAAATCCAGTAGCGCCTTAGAAAATTCAGAGCTGCTTATTCTCTTTGTTACTTCTATGTAATCCTTGTCCGGAGAAGAGGACATCGATAAATACTTATTCATCAGTTTATTTTCCCTGTTATCCTCATCAAGAATAACCCTTAAAAATTGACCGGGTAAAAAGAGAGCCTTTTGTTCTAAAATAAACCTGAAGCTCTCAACTGTATCGGTCCTTTTTATCCTCTCAATTAATCTTGCCTTTATTTCTTTCATAATCTCTAACCCTGCCCCGATAATCGCTATTTTGGGCTTTAGTATATCAGCCTTTTTATTATGCCATGAATATAAGAAATAATCAATTGTACGATTTTCCTTTTTTCTGGCTTTCTTCCACTACTGGTCTTTGGCGCCGCCGCCTTTTAGTTGTTTCCACTTTTCTTCTCCGATACATTCTTTTGCAAATTTGCACCAATCAATACAGGATGGCAGCCTTTCCCTGCATGCTAAGTTTTTGCATCTCGGGCATTTTACTTTTATCTCGTCTGAAAAAATTTCTACTTTGTATCCGCAATCAGGGCATTCAATTATCTCGGCCTTAATGTTTCTATCATCCTGGCCGGGGCATTTATCAATCATTTTAATTTTTCTCCTTTAATGCTGATAATTACTTCATTAAAAGGCACATTTTTCCCCGATGCATCAATCGCAGACTTAATAATACTTACAAGCCCAAAACAGCAAGGCACTTCCATATGTGCATAGGTTATGGATTTGATATCGTTGTTCTTTAAAATCTGGCTAAATTTCTCCTGGTAAATTTCCACATCATCCAATTTGGGACAGCCGACAAGCAGGGTTTTTCCTCTAAGCAAATCTTCATGGAAATCCGCATAAGCAAAAGGCACACAATCAGCAGCAATCAAAAGATCGGCATTATTTAAGTATGACGCAACCGCCGGAACAAGCATGATTTGCACCGGCCATTGCCTAAGTCGCGACTGGCTGTGTACAGCAGTTCTCTCTTTGCCAATGGCTTCCTCCTTATCCCTAAAATCCATTATCTTGGAACCCGGGCAACCGGAAAATTCATGGGCATGCATATTATTCTCCTCCTCAAGATGGACTTTAATTTTCTTCTCATTTAAAAAATCCATTGCTGCCTTAAGATATTCCTGCTGATTGTGCTCTTTAAGATGCTTAAGGTGTGCCTTGATTACATTTTTACCCTGCTTTATAATATTTTCCATAACTTTTCTTTCATCGTATTCTTGCGCCTGGCGCTCTTCTACGGTAATTGCTCCCTGCGGACAATAACCAATGCAGGCGCCCAACCCGTCGCAAAATAAATCGCTTATGAGCCTTGCCTTGCCGTCAATGATCTGTATCGCCCCTTCCGGACAATTGGGTATACACAAGCCGCAACCATTGCATTTTTCACTGTCAATCTTAATGATTTTTCTCTTCATCTATTTGCTCCTTTTAAATCCGTCTTTAACAAGTCCTCTTTTTTATAATAAAACCTCTAAGGAAATGGATCTTAACTGTTTGATTACATAATCCTCAATGGTATCAATCTTCATCTTGAGTATGCACAGATTCCTCCCCGGGCAGATCCTCTTTTTAAAAATGCATTCGTTTATCTTAAGCGGCCCCTGGAATATCTCCATTAGGTCGGCTATAAATATTTTATCCGGAGTAATGGCAAGATTAAATCCTCCGCCTTGCCCCTTTAGCGACTTCAGTATTCTTTTTTTATTCAGAATCTGCAATATTTTTCTTAAAAAAGGCCTCGGTATCCTCAATGCCTCTACAAGCTCGCTTACCGATATTGTTTTATCCTTATGATTTGCGATATAAGTAAGTGCCCTGACCGCATAATCTGTATCCCTTGTAATTAATTTCATCTTCTCTTTGTCTCTTTTTTTATTCCTTACGCTTTAAATTCTAATAAACCTAAATTGAGGAGACTTATGTAATGATACCATATTTGTATCATTTGTCAAGAAAAAAAATCCCCCGTTTCGGGAAAGAACAGTATTATCTTATTCTCTATACGAGCAGGGAAATTTTTATTTTATAACAGGCTGCGCGATTTTCTTTAATTCTCCTTCTATATAGCTTTCTTTCTTGGCTGCCGCGTCTTGCCTTGCTTTTTGCATCGTATCAAGTTGTGCTTTGAGGTTTTTTATTTGGTCATCAATAATAAGCAGGGATGAGTCAAATTGTTCGCCAAATAACCTCTTTAATTGAGAAAGCGAAGCCTGCTTTCTATTTTCGTCTGGCGCCTTCAAATATTTAGAGCGCTCAGCTTCTATGTTGGAATTTATCGTAGTGATTTTTGTAAAAGTATCGGCATAATTCGTATGAACACTGCCCATTCTTGCTTTAGAAATCCCCCCTAGAAGTGCATTATTATATGCGTTGATGTTTTGGGTCTTTAAGGCTGTCAAGTCTTGGTAAAGCTGGGGGTCTTCTCTTTTGAGTTTATTTAAGAATTCTTGTTGTTCGGTATCGGTTATATGAAACATATTCTTATAATCTTCGAAGGTGCTGCCAAAATTACTAATTCTTGATTGCATATCGGGAATGCGCGATTGAACAAGGCCGGCTAACGCTATTATTTCAAAAAGTTTAGAATCATTTGTTTTTAACTGCATGTAATAATCGTACGTTTTAGGATTTTCTTTCTTGGTCTTTTCTAGATAAGTCTCCATTTCTTTGTCCGTGATATTATATAATTTTTTATAGTTTAGCGCTGCATCCGTTTCGGCGTACACCTTAAAATTAGTTACTAAGGCCAGGAAGAAAATTCCTATCGTAATTAATAAAAATTTTTTTGTTCTCATGGTATTCCTTTCGTTAAAAATTTTATTTAATTAGGAAAGGGCGGAAGAAAAAACGGGGGAAGTGTGCTTATTAAACTCGCAAGTGCCCCAGCAATCATGATAGCTACCAGGGGATTATGTACTCCGGCTAACGCAACTGCTGAACAAATTGTCGCGATGATGCCGCTTTGGGCAATCTGGTTTCCATATATTACCCAATCCCAGAGAATGCGATTTCTAAGCGCATTACCCACGTTTATAGTCCCGACAGTAAGATTATTTGTCGCAGTGATATTATCTGCGATAATGTCACCAAAGGTAGTTATCCTACCGGGATTTATCGGAACCAAGAAATCTATATGGTCCCAGAAAAACTGCGCCACGTTTACAAAGCTGCCTCCCGGCTGTTTAACACGTATATAGACCCCGTTTTCAAAATTTAAATTCTGGTTGACTGTTAAGTTACTAAAACTACCCGAGGGAGAAGGATAATATGTGGTTATGGTAATATCCTCTGTTTGCGCAAAAAGCGGCAATGGTAAACCTAAGAGTATCAGACTGATAATCAATGGGCAGGTAATAAAACTAAAACGTGTAATTATCCTTTGCATTTAACCTCCTTTTTTATATCGGGGTATTGCCTTTACTCCCTGAAGAAACTATAAACAAAAAAACTTAACTTGTCAAGGCAATTGTCCGGATTACGCGCTATTTGAGGGCTTGTTTTAACTGCCCAAGAGAAACATTGGGATGGACGGCTAATATTTCCGCTGCCAAAGCGGTAATTCTGGCACAGGCAAAAGAAGTCCCCTGAAGACCGGCATAGCTGCCCTGAGAGAACACATCGGCATCTTTCCTTGAGTAATCGGCTATCCTTCCCTTTGAATCTTGCGCACCCACTGAGATCACGTAATTAGAAGAGGCGGGAAAGTTTAATTCTTGATTCTGGTCAGATAAAGACACAAAACCATAGTTGTCCACCACAAAATAACTTGTGATATTGCGATTGCCGGCAGCAGCAACAAATATAATACCTTTATCAAGGTAAGCCTGTTTAATAAGCGCCTCTATTTTCTTATCGTAAGGTATAACTAAAGAAAGATTAACAATACCTATATTGTTTTCCATGCACCACTGGATAGCCTTTATTATCCCGTCAATAGAAGGGGCATAGTGTCCGTTTAGCTTCTCGCATACCTGCAATACATGAATTCTGGCTTCCGGGGTAATTTCCTGGATCAGCCTGGCGACCTTACTGCCATGATCCAAAGGATCGGTATTTGCCGCGATACCGGTAAAACTTATCGCCTGGGAAAACTCTTCTGTTGAGCCGGTATCAATTACCGCAATATTAACCCCGGCATAAAGATACCCTGTAATAACAAAACTGGAGAGAATACCTGCAGCCAAGCTTAAAATTTTCGCTATTTTCTTTGTCATGGCTTCTCCAAAATACCCCGATTCGCTTCGCTCATCGGGATTATTTGCTTTTCGCTTTAGTGGGCAAATAAAAAACGCCTATTCTTCTTTCGAAAGAATAGGCGCAAAAAAATATTCTCAACTTGGCAGCTGACTACCTTATCCTTTAAAAGTTCAAGGAATTAGGCTCTTTAAGCTTTGCGCCCCATTCTTTCGAATGGTTTGCCTTTTTCAATTGAGAACCGATTATCTAACAAAATATAACATGAAAAGCCGGATTTGTCAACCCGGGGAGGGTTCGCTCTTTATTGCGCTACCTTTATTTCTTTTTGTAACGTCCCGCTTATACTGCAATACGCCTCAACTGACAGGGTATCCTGCGGCCTGGCATCGGGGATAAGGTAAGCTACTGTTTGGCTGGTATTGTTGTCCTGACGAGAAATAACATGTTTGATTATTTCTTTGCCATTAAGTCCAACGTCAACTTTCTTGATACAGTGGCTTTCGGGATTATTTACATTATGCTTAATTACTGCTTTCAAAATCTTTGTGGACGGGTCATAAGTTATGATGATATCGGACGGGGGATGTGCATAGGCTACCGAACAGATGATAAAGAAAAAGAATGTAAGCATAAATATGGCTGGCTTTTTCATATCTACCTCCTTTGCGGGATTTTATTTAATAACGGCACGGAGAGATTCAAAGCCAGAAGGCTTGAGAGTTCAGCATCAAACTTTACTCCTGCCTGCGTCAAAATAAATATCAAAAGCGCTAGACCTGCGCCAAAAATTAATTTCCCCGGCGGCTTTACCGGAGTTGTCTTGGGTTCAATCACCATTACAAATATATAGAAAAAGCTCAGGTATCCGAATATGTCTAATAACGGCACCCTTTGTACTAGCGCCTGGGCGCCAAACAAGAATAGTGTAGTTAGAAAATAACCTGTAAGCACCTGGAGTTTGCTGATTTTATAACTAAAATATACGCCGAAAGGCACAAGGATATACCAGAGAAATGTTCCCTTCCATTGGGTAGGCGCTGCAAAGAAAATAGTGATTATAAATATGCCGAATGCGGCGGGATTGAACAGGTGCCGTCCTTTGATTTTAATCAGGTGCTTGGAGCCAATACCGAATAAAGAAGCCAATAAGAATATCCATAACGGCTGCCTGCTATAAAGCACAAATCCTATAATCAATCCAGAAATTATAGAACTGTCATTTATCTTAAGCCTCTTTTCTTTTAAAAATATGAATGAGGAATCTATCGCTATTGCAGAAATAGCCGCAACAAATGTTGCAACAAGGAAGGTTATATCCTTGTCCTTAATCGACAAAAAAATTGCAAAACAAGCTAAGAAGATTACCAGTTTAATTTTTATGGAAGATAATTTAATCACTCGCTTATTTATTTTTTACCGCAGCAGCAACCGCCTTTTTTAATGAAAATAAACGCCACTACACCCAATAATATAATGCCTAACCAAGCCAGCATCTTAAACCTCCTTTCCTTATTTAAAAATAACGTTGGCTAAGTAGCCAATAGCCACAATCTGAGGAACAGTAATTACCGGTAGCCAAATAGCTGTTCGTCTACCCACATTCGTCCAAAGCAGGCCTATTTCAGTATAATCTGTAGCTACGCCTGCCATTAAAAAAACAAAGCTGTTTCCCAGTGCGCGTGTCTGACGGTATATTTCAAATGCCAAAGGGGATGACCCTTCTGAACAAACTTCTATTATTGTAGCCAATGCCAGAGTTACAATAATACCTGATAAACTCGGACCCATAAACCTATGGAAGAAGTGCACCGGAATATATGCGCCGGCAATACTGGCAATAAGCACCCCCAAAATAATCCACCATAAGACCATATCTGAGAGCGCTAAAGCTCCTCTTATAATCCCCCTTAAATCACTGAGAATAGTTCCTAAGCTGAATTTATAACTCTTAAGCCTGTATTTAAAATCACTAATGATAGAAAATTTCTCAAAATAATCTACCGTATTCTTGTTCTTCTCTATCAGGTTTTTCTTTTCCAGCAACATAAAAATAAAACCGGTGTTAACTGCCACGATTATGGCAGAAACGATTATGAAAAGCCCCTTTACTCCGAAAAAACCTATCAGCATCATGGTAATGGTAAAATTTGCCCAGGGGCTGGCAAGTAAAAAACTTACCACCGCAGGATTGGAAGCCCCTTTTTTGTGCAATTGAATAGATAATGCCAGTATTCCGTGGCTACAGGCACTCATCAAAAAACCCAAAAACACTGCATTGAATATGGCAGATGCTTTTTTACGGGCAAGGATTTTAGAGATGTATTCCTGCGGCACATAGTAGTCAATTAAACCTCCCAAGAATAAACCCAATCCTACTGCCAACCAGACCCTCTTCAGATACATCAGAAACCCCCGGCGCAGCGGAATCAAAAGGGGGATAAAAAAAGAGGCTAAGAGGATGAAAATTAAAATAGTGCAGATAATAAAAAGTTTATTTCTATAGAAAGGGGCACCCATGCTAGAATGACAAACTGCAACGCCTTCTCCTGCAGAACCCCTAATAAATTTTTCCTTGCAATGTACGCTGCAGAAAAAGTATTCTTTGCCATTCTGGGTTATTTTAACTGCAGAACCCTCCTTAACCTCCATCCCGCATACAGGGTCTCTGAGATTTTCTTTCATCTTAAAACCTACCTATCGCTTCGGCGCTCCTGATGTATGGTATCTTGCGCCTCTGATTCCTTCATCATTAACTTTTCTGCCCTGTTTTCTATATCGCGTCCCGTCCGAATTTCACTTTCTACTTTATCGATATATTTTTGCGGGTTTTTTTTGAATATTTCAATGCACGCCGGACAACAAAAATTATAAATTTTCCCTTCGTATTCATAGGTTACCTTGGCTTTTTCACCAATCTTTTCATCTGACACGGGGCAGATTTTATTTCCTACATTCACGGCTTTTTCCGAAGCTGCCTGTTTGGCGGTTTGTGCCATCTGCTGATATTCGCTATTGCTTGCGCACATCATGGCAAAAGATAAATTGCTTATCCCGAAAATAATAAAAGCTGCAACTGCAATTAATAATATTTTCTTAAACACCTTTCCCTCCTGTTTTTTCTGTTTAAGCTGATTAGGGTAGTTTAGCGTCATGCCCAGGACATATTACAGCAGCCTTCTTTACAATGGGCCACCGGCCTGATTAACCAACGGATACAGTTTCTTGCCATATTAAATACCTCCTTCCAGAGACGGTAGAACACCCGCCTATTGCCGCAGAAGGCGGCATACCTGCCAATCCGATATGGCAGGGTACCTATTATAAGGCGGGGCGTAACTCCTATATCTTCTTCAAATCTTTGGTTAAAAAATAACTTAAAATTGTCCGTATAATTACTATCGCGCCCAATATACCTAAAGTTTCCCAGGTAGGCGTAATAATAGTTTTGATAATATCGCTGGCAATAAAAAACTCCAGAGCTAAAACTAAATAACTGCCCAACTTTATGCGTATAGATTCATTTAGCTGAACTGCCTCTTTCTTCCTCAGAATCTCCTTCCTTAAAAATTCAAATAACGAAACAACAATTCCCCAGATGGTAATTAAAGCTCCGATGATGTTTAACGTAGTACTGGTGATATTAATAAGGCTATGAAGGGTATCCATAATTCAGGCGTCCTCCTTTCTGGTTTATTTTTTTTACTATCTCCATTGCCCATAAAGGGAAAGAAGAAATAATTAGCACTAAAAACCAGTCAAATAATCCTAAGGCTTGAGTCTTGAATATTCTCTGTAAAAATGGCATATACACAACTATCATCTGCAGGAAGAACGATACGGTAGTTGCCAGGATTAGCTTTTTGTTAGTAAATAAACCTAATTTAAAAAGGGATTTATTAATGCTGCGGCAATTAAAAGAATGGAATAATTGGCTGCAGGCAAGGACTATAAATGCCGCTGTCCTTGCGCGGTCAATCCCCTCTTTCTCAATAAATAATACAAAAGTAAAAGCAAGCAGACTGCAGAAAGCAATAAATGCGCCCTGAGCCAACATCAAAAATGCCCTTTGTTTAGTCACTACAGTTTCATTGGTCTGGCGTGGAGGCTGTTTCATAATATTCTGGTCAACCGGGTCAACCCCCAAGGCAAGTGCAGGCAGGCCGTCAGTAACTAAATTAACCCAGAGGATATGTATAGGCAGCAAAGGAATGGGCAACCCTATTAATGTAGAAACAAACATTACCAATATTTCTCCGACATTGCAGGATAAAAGGTAATGAATGAATTTTTTGATATTATCGTATATGCCCCTGCCCTCCTCAACTGCAGCTACAATAGAAGCAAAATTATCATCGGTAATGACCATATCCGAGACTTCTTTGGTAACATCCGTTCCGGTTATACCCATGGCCACGCCAATATCCGCCTCTTTCACTGCTGGCGCGTCATTGACTCCGTCACCGGTCATGGCCACAATCTCTCCGTGTTTACGCAAGGCACGCACAATCCTTAATTTATGCTCCGGTGAAACACGAGCGTAAACAGGTATCCTTTCAACCTCTTTATTAAACTCCTCATCGCTTAGTTTGTCCAATTCTTCGCCGGTCAATGCAATGGAGTCTTCTCTAAAAAATCCTAATTCCTTGGCAATAGCCACAGCGGTATTTTTATGGTCTCCGGTAATCATCACAGTCTTAATGCCTGCCATAACACAGTCAGTTATTGCTTTTTTTACCTCTTCCCTTGGCGGGTCAATCATGGCAATTAAACCTACGAACGTAAGCTCTTTTTCGATGGCACCAGCCTCGTATTTTTCAGGGGCTTTATCTAATGTTTTATAAGCCACTGCTAAAACCCTCATGGCAAGGCTTGCCAATTCATTATTTACTTTAAGAATTTTTTCTCTATCTGCGCTGTTTAAGACTCTTTTTGTTCCATTTTCCTCGATTTCAGTGCAGTCATTTAATAAAACATCCGGCGCGCCTTTAACAAAGGCAATCAACGAACCCTTATCTTTGCGCACGATAGTCATTTTCTTGCGTTCAGAATCAAAAGGAATTTCTTCTACAAAGCTAAACTCCTGCTCTAGTTTTCCCTTCCATACCCCTAGTTTACCCGCAGCAGTTAAAACTGCTGCCTCTGTAGGGTCTCCTACTATTTTGTACCCTGTGTCATCTTTTACTAATTCTGCCGCATTACAAAGAACTCCCACATGAAGAGTCTTAATTAAATCCGGGTAATCCTTGGTATTAATTGGTTTCTCATTAAGCAAAAACCCTCCGGTAGGCGCATATCCTATGCCAGTTACCTTAAATAAATTTCCTGCTGTATAAATTGCCTGCACTGTCATTTCATTTTTTGTCAATGTCCCTGTTTTATCTGAACAGATCACTGTTGCGCAGCCTAAGGTCTCTACCGACGGAAGTTTTCTAATCAGGGCATGGCGCTTTACCATCCTTTGCACGCCAAGAGCCAAAGCAATAGTTACTACCGCAGGCATGCCTTCTGGTATGGCAGCCACAGCAAGACTCACAGCAGTCAAAAACATATCTATAGCTTTGCCGCCCCTTATAAGCCCTAGAGTAAACACCAGGCCTACTAAAATAAAACACAAGATTACAATCCATTTTCCAAACTGCTCTAATTTTTTCTGCAAAGGCGTGGTTTCTCGTTCAATCTCGGCAATCATCCCCGCAATTTTGCCTAACTCTGTCTGCATACCGGTTTCGCAGATAATTGCCTTGGCCTTGCCGCTGGAAACTGAGGTGCCCATATAAATCATATTCGCACGCTCAGCCAGAGAGATTTCTTTTTCTTCTAAACTTAAGGAAGTTTTTAAAACCGGGGTGGATTCTCCGGTAAGGCTTGCCTCCTGAACACCGAAATTAGAGGTAAGCCAGATAATCCGGCTATCCGCAGGCACATTATCACCTGCTTCTAATTCAATTAAATCTCCGGGGACCAATTCAGTAGAAGGGATAACATTACGCTCTCTATCACGGATAACCTTTGAGTTAGGGCTGGAGAGTTTTTTTAATGCAGCTAAGGATTTTTCTGCGCGGTATTCTTGGATGAACCCTAAGATGGCATTCAAGATAACAATTGCGATGATTGCAAAAGCATCTACCCATTCTTTTAAGAAACCGGAAACCAAAGCTGCGCTAATCAAAATCCAGACGATAAAATCGCCAAACTGCTCCAGGAATATAGCCAGCGCAGAACGGCCTTTTTTCTCTTTTAACTGGTTTGGGCCGTATTTTTCTAATCTGCTCTTGGCCTCAACAGAAGAAAGACCGCCAGATAAATTAGTATTAAGAGATTTTTCTATTT
>JAQUAH010000108.1 GCA_028687345.1 Candidatus Omnitrophota bacterium
TATTGTAAGAGAAAATAAAATCGGGGTTTATTCTTATGCTGCGCTCAAAGTTACCTTTTGCCTCCTGGACCATCCCTTTCAACAGGTAGGCATAGCCTAAATTATAATAAAATTCTGCCCTGGGTATAAAAACCTTTGAAACCTCTTCGCCTACTTTTATTGCTTCGTCTAACTTTCCGGCATTTATATAAACAAACAGGGAATTAATCAGTGCAATTTCATCCTGTGCCGCAACCTCAACCGCTTTACCGGCTCTCTCAACCGCCTTGGGTTTCTGATCCAGCCAATAAAAACCTAACCCTAAGCCGCTGAAGGATTGGCCGTCCATGGGAGCTACCTCCACTGCTTTCTCAAATTTTCCTATGGCCTCAATATATTTTCTTTCGCCCAGAAGCTCAAACCCTTCCATCCTTAAATTCCTGCTCATAAGATTCGCTGATTTTTTCCTGATGTACTTGGTAATTTCTGAGTCGGGGAGGTTTTTCCCCAATTCGGAAAAATACTTCATCGCTGCCTCAGGATTATTAAGGTAAAATAAGGAGATATTGCCGGCTTCTGATAAAGAAAAACCGTAAAGAAAACTTGAATTGGCATTCTCTGCGGCTAACTTTGCGTATTTATCGCGGGCAGCCTCATATTCGCCTTTCTTGTAGAAAGCATCGGCAATTTGATAGTCGCTTGCAACCGCCAGTTCCAGGGAGGGGAATTCCTTCTTTAGCTGCTCAAAATAAGCTATTGCCTTATCATATTGGCCGCCGGACTTATATGCCCAGGCAAGATTAAACCTGGCCTTTATAGCGATATCGCTTTGGGGATTTATCTGAACTACTTTTAAGAATGCCTCCTGCGCCTTAGAAATGTCGGATAACTCAACATATATATTGCCTAACTCATAATAAGACGCCTGTAACGATTCTTCGTCTTTGGTGGAATTTATTTTTGCTAATAAAGACCTGGCCTGTTTCTCTAACCGATCTTTTGAAGATGGTACTTCGGAAGCAAAAAGCCTGGCATTTACCTGGTCCAGGAGCTTTAAAATTCCGTGGCGTCCCTTTTCTTTTTCTTCGATTAATTGCCCCAAATAAAACTTTGCATCCTGGAGCTGGTTAAGGTCATTACTGCTGACTATGTTATCTATCGCTTCCAGGGCAAGAACAGCTTGGGTAGAGGCCTTTTTCTTAGAGACTTCTCTTAAGATGGGAACTTTAAGGAGGTGCTTTATCTTTGCCAGGTCATCAGCGGTCTTGGCTTCGGCAACATTATTGAGAGCAATTTGTAGGTTTATCAGAGACCTGTCAACCAGAAAGATGTTATAACCGACAAAGAAAACGACTACAAAAATAAAAATGCTAAAAAGCTTATAATTTCTCTTCAGAAATACAAACAAGCCTTTTAGCATAAGAATAACTTAAACTAAGCGCGGTATTATGTCAAGTAATTTTTATTCCTTGACCCAGACCGGACCTGCAGCTTTCAGGGCGCCCGGAGCAACGGTTTGATCCTGAATCTTCTCCGGTAAGAAAGCAGACGCTTCCCTTCCAGCCATATCTTCAGGCCTGGGTAAGGTGTCCTTTTTGCTGGCATACGAATAGATGTATAAGGACAACCCCGCGGCTACTAATACACCCAAAATTAGGATTAGTATGGTTTTTTTCATCTTTCTTCTCCTATATAAAGGATAACATATATATCGGACGCAGTCAAGATTAGCGTGCTAATCAATGCTTCAATTTTGTAATCACAACCTTATGTAGGGCAATAAGATAAAAACTACAATTTAAATCTTGCGGGCTACTGCCAGCATAGAGCGCCAAAACAGCGGGATTCCCCCGGTTTCCTCTAAATTAACAACCGCGAAACCGTTCATTCTCAGTATATTTTTTAAGGTTTTTTTAGAAAAATACCTTATATGCCACTCTTCGCTGATAGGGTCAAAGTGCTTATCGAATCTGCCGCTAATCAGGATTGCCAAATTCTTTAATAAGCCATGGTATGGGGTTGAAAGGAAAAGAAGGCCGTCCTTTTTTAGCCATTTGTTAATATTCCTAAGGTAGGCATGAGGATAAAAAAGATGCTCTATGACTTCTAAGGATGTTATGCAGTCAAACTGATTTATTCCTAAGCCTAAATTTTCATCGTAACAATCATGAATAATTGTTTTTTCTTTCAGAAACGGAAAATTATCCCGAATGACCTTGACAGCGGATGGAGAAATATCGAATCCGTATAGATTTTTAAATCCGAGGGTATAAAGCCTTGATAATAAATTTCCCCCTCCGCATCCAACATCAAGTATAGATGCGTCTTTGGGAACATTATATTTCTTTATCATTTTAAAAAGATGAGGGAATACATAAGCGTTATGAAAGTATTCCGGCCTTTCGCAGGGCAATCCTCTGTATAAAGGTTTACTCATCGCCATCGTTCATCAATTACAATCCGCCATTTACTCAAATATTTTTAAAGTATTTTGCTAAAAAGCTAAACTTCTCAATCCTGCTTTCCCATCTTCCCTTAAAAGTGATTAAAAACGATACAATTATAAGGTATAAATCCAGCAGAAAACTTTGATTTTTTATGTAATAAAGGTCGTATTTAAACTTATTCTGGCGGTCTATATCGCGCTTAGCCACTATTTGCGCTATCCCGGTTAGGCCCGGCCTTACCTTATTCCTTTCACTAAAACCGGGGTAATCAAATACGCTTTTTATAGAGCTATCCTGAACTTCTTTCTCTTGCGGCCGCAACGCACGCGGCCCCACAAAACTCATTTCTCCTTTTATAATATTTATCAGTTGGGGCAGCTCATCCATTGCCGTAGCCCGAAGCATTCTACCTGTTTTGGTAACTCTGGGGTCTTCTTCTTTTGCCTGGACAGGACCGCTGTCTTTTTCAGCATCTTTAATCATAGAGCGAAATTTTACAGCCCTAAAAATCCTGGCTTCTTTGCCGATTCGTTCCTGTAAATAAAATATCGGCAGGCCATCCTCTAAATATATGGCTAAAGAAATTAGAGTCCATAGCGGAAAGGACAGAACTATTCCGGAAAGCGCCAAGGTAAAATCAAATATTCTTTTGAGCATTGATTATAAATTTTAAAGGCTTTTTATCTTTCAGTAAGTTTTGCCTGAAGAGCGCTCCTGACCTCTTCTTTATTCTTTGTCGAAAAGTACCAGTCTGTGGTTTTATGCAAGCCATCCATAAACTTTACCGCCGGTTCCCAACCCAATATTTTTTTAGCCAGGGAATTATCAGCAACCCTGTTAATAGGGCCTACCGGCATATCAGGCCGAAAAACAATTTTCGGATTATGCCCTGTATAACGTAAGACCTCTCTTACGGCATCGATTACCTTAATCCTCTCCATAGTTCCTAAATTAACGGCTGTCCCATCGTCTATCTTTTCAGCTGCAAGAATAGTGCCTTTGACAATATCCTCAACATAGGTCCAATTCCGAATCTGCGTTCCGTCACCCCAGACTTCATAAGGATCCATTTTTAAGAACGCCTTGGCAATCATGGCAATGACCGCATGGTTTTCTACACCGCGCGGGCCATAAACCGTAAAATACCGGCAAGATGCTGCCTTTATCCCATATTCTTTATGATAAGCCTTTAGCGTCAGCTCAGCCATAAGCTTTGCCCAACCGTACATATTATCAGCGTCATAGGGCGGGCTTACCTTATCTTCCGTGAGATAAATCTCTTTATTCGCGTCTTTCTGGAGAAAATTCGGATAAACGCACCCGGAGGAAGCAAAGATAACTTTCTCTACTTTTGCTCTTCTTGCCTCATAAAAAATAAGCCCGTCAAAGAATAAATTAGATGCGGGGCCTGCCTGATGTAAATCTACGTAACCCCTGCCTCCGTGGTCTGCGGCCAGATGAAACACAATCCGCATGCCCTTCACTGCCTCCCTTGCTATCCCCGGCTCCCTTAGGTCTGCCTTGATAAACTCAATACGGTTATTATCAACATGGCCTTTGATATTTTCTATTTTTCCTGCGCTCAAATCATCCACTACTCTTACTTGCGCTTCCCGCTCTAACAATGCATCAACTAAATGCGAGCCGATAAATGAGGCCCCTCCCGTTACTAATACCTTTGTGCTTTTCCAATCCATTTTATTCTCCTTAAATGAGCTCCGAAATACTTCGGAAGCGAACTTATCC
This sequence comes from Candidatus Omnitrophota bacterium, assembly GCA_028687345.1. Classification (GTDB taxonomy): domain Bacteria; phylum Omnitrophota; class Gorgyraeia; order Gygaellales; family Profunditerraquicolaceae; genus JAQUAH01. The sequence continues at coordinate 4,173 of JAQUAH010000108.1, forward strand.
CGCCGTTGGTGGGATAAGTTTTATTATTGTAAAGACAATATCAGATCATCGTGAATTTTTAATATCTTTTCTTTAGAAAAATTATCAAGGACATAAGCCCTTGCGCTTCTAGCCATGGACTTACGGGTTTCGTCTGAATTCTTTAGCTCCTGTATTATGTCTTTGATTCTTGATACATCTTCAGGGGTAACACAGACTCCGCAATTTGTCTCTCCAACAATTCTTGCTGTTTCAGATTCTCTGTTTGCCATACAAAGAATCGGCCTGCCTGCAGCCATAAAGCTATATAGTTTTGACGGGACGGAAATTTCAGCTTTATCCGTATCCAGGGGCACAAGCAAAATATCGCTTGAGGCAAGAAGATAAGGTAAATCATCATAGGGCAGAAACGGCATAAATCTGACATTGGGTAAATTAAGCTTATTGGCTTTCTTGAGCAATGATTCCTTTTTTAAGCCCTCCCCCACTATAACAAAAAGTATATCGGGATTATCCCTCAATAAATCCGCTACCTCCAGAATTCTCTCTAAACTCAAGAAATTGCTCAAAGAGACAGTCCCCGAATACATAATTACAAATTTGTTGCCCAAGGAAAACTTCTCGCTGATATGGTTATTCCTGGGCAGCTCCCTTAAAAAACCGGTATCCGCCCAATTTGGCACTACTCTTATTTTTCCCGGCGGCACGCCTTTATTCAGTAAATTTTTCTTAAATCCTTCGCTGATTACGATTATCAAATCTGCCGATTTATAGACTAATTTTTCAAGCACCTTTGATATTCTAATCAACAGCGGATTATTCAAAATATGCGATTCTATTGCCAAATCAGGGTGAATATCCTGCACGTCCAATATAACTTTTATCCTTCTTATCTTTTTTGCCAATATGCCAAACAGGCCTAATTGCAGCGGAGGCAGGCGTAAAAATAAAATGTCATCTTTCCTGACAGAAAAAATATCAAGCATGCACCAAAACACGTAGATATTCCAGGCAAGGAGCCTCCCCAAGGGCCCGGGCCAGGCGACGGTCCAGAATCTCGTTATAGAAAAGCCGTCCCTCTGTTCTGTAGTAAAAGAAAATCTTTTGTAATTGCTCTCTTTACGCTGCCGGGAAAATGTTGTAATTATCTTTATGTTATGCCCCCTTGATGCAAGATAAGTCGCCAATTCATTCATTAGAATCGGGGCGCTTCCGAATTCCGGGACAAAATACATAGTATATATCTTTATATTCATCTCTCTTTAAAGTCTTAAATGCTAACTGCCTCTTTCTCTTTGTTATTCGGCTCTTTTAATAAAAGTTGTAAGTAGCATATATGAGGCAGAAGAATCAACAGGTCTATGCCAAAAAACGCTCCCGTAGATTCAACAAAACTACGCGCTGTCAAAAACCCAATCATAGCGATAGATTCAATAGCTAACGGCCGCTGGTTTTCCGGGATTCTCTTTAAGCGGTTTAAAAATAAATACGGAAATATCATTTTCCAGGCCAGGAGAATTGCGCCGGTAAAGAAAATGAAGCCCAAGATTCCGCCCTGGATTAACGCCTGAAGATAGGCATTATGCATGTGCTGAAACTCTAACATCAACCGGTCAGCCTGAAAGCCCAGGCCGTAAATCGGAGAAGTAACTACTAAATCTATGCCCTGGCTCCAGGTCATTTCCCTGCCGGTCAGACTGAATAACCTTTCAAAATCACCTGCTGCCCGCAATTTATATCCTGACAACCATATAATATGGGCGAATATCGGCCCAATTAAAATGAATTTCCAATTGCCTCTTAACCAGAAAACAATCATAGTGATAATCGCCAGCCCCGTAAGCGCGGAACGAGATTCGGTTTGTGAAATAATATACACGGAGGGAACAAGAAAAAATCAGAAAAAAATAGCGCAATATTTTTTTATAGGTTAGTAAGCGCACAAAGGAATAAACAACTACGACCACAGCGTATCTTCCGACGCCGTTACGCGTGACTTCTCCGCTAAGAAAAGGCAGATCGCTTAATTCCGTTATGCCGG
>JAQUAH010000109.1 GCA_028687345.1 Candidatus Omnitrophota bacterium
AGAAAACAATAGTCTTTGGCTGAATAATTAAAATAATTATATCCGCCTTCAAATTGTTTTGCAAGTAGTTAATTGCCAGCGTCAAAGAGGCATTATGCGTAGAAAATAAATTGACTGGCTTAAACTCATCCGCATCTTGCACCTTATAACTTCCCGGAAGAGCGCCAAAATCTACAGCATCAACTATAATTATTGAGTCCGGCTTATCTTTAATAATCTTGCCCAAGTAATTCTCCGGTGAGGAACCGGCATCATAAACTATGTAAGGGACTTTATCTTTAATCCGGCTGGCCAGAATCGAACCCACGCCATCATCGCTGCGTAAGGTATTGCCTATTCCTAAAATTAATACTTTACCCTGAAGATGAGATTTAAGATGTTCCAAGTCAGTCATTTACATAACCCTTAAGGCTTCCTGGATGATAGGCAAAATGCCACTTAATTCATCTTTGGATAATCTGCCGAGCTTTGCAAAAGTAAATTTTCCTTCCCTGTCTTTTATTTCCCTTGTAATTTGCAGCTTCTTGGGCCCGTTATTATAAGAGCAGACACTCACCACAATTTTACCCGCATCGGTCTCCAAAAACCTAGAAAATAATTGCTCGTCTAAATTGCTGTCGTAGGGCATAACTTCCTCCTTTTTAAGATTTTAAATGAGTTGCATATCGTAGGGGGATTCCTAAATCTTTCACTATTATCTCCCCGCAATACTTCTTTCCACTACCTGCAACCATCCCACGTTTCTTGGCCACAAAAGTAACTGTTTTATCCGCCCTAATGGAATCACCTAAAATTCCTCCTGATGTCGCATCCAGGCCAGAAGGTATATCTACTGATAAGATATAAACTGGGGATGCATCAATTATTTTGATTAAATCTCTATAAATTCCTTTGACTTCGCCTCTGGCGCCAACGCCCAGCAAGGCATCTATAACCAAAGCATATTTTGAGATTTTATTTTTAACTAAATACAAATTATTTTCCCTAACTTCTATGACCTTCTGTTTAAGTTTTAGAAGTATTTCTAGATTTGTCTTTGCTTCTTTATGCACGCCAGACATTTTTCCTGCTAAGAATACATCCGGTTTTATTCCCGCGGTCAAGAGGTGGCGGGCAGTCACAAATCCATCCCCTCCGTTATTGCCCCTGCCGCAAAAAATAGCTACAGTTTTCTTATCGCCCAGCATCTTTAATGCTTCGCAAGCGACTCCCCTGCCGGCGTTCTCCATCAGTACCAGCGTAGAAATGCCGAATATCTTGCGTGCTTTTATATCAAGGCCCAAGGCTTGACGGGCAGTTAAATTAGAATTTTTTACCATGGCGATAAGGACGGCTTTTGTTAAACTCTATCTTTTTCAAGAGTGCCTTTTCTAAATCAATCTCTCTTGCACCGCAATAATCAAAGATACGTATACAACAGTCCGCTAATTCTTCCGCAATACCATCCTTGTTGGCGTGATTACGCATTACTTCTAATGCTTCGGATAACTCCGAATGCATCAATGCAATAATCTCTGCGTCATTACGCTCGTTATCCCACCAGCCTTTTTCTTTAGCAATTGCGTGGCATTCTTTAATAAAATGGTTTATCTGCCGTCTATTGTTTTGCATTGGTATGTCCTTCCTTCTTTAGATTAAGCGGTTCCTCTAAAGCGGTAAATAATTTTTGGGCTATGAATTCTTTTGCATATGTACTTGGCGAAGATACCTCTATCTCGGTACTTGCCGGGCTTGTTTCCTTGAAGAATACTCCGACAGGCGTGGTATCCTGTCTAGAAACATAAATTGCAATCATATGTTTCTCCATATCTTGCGCATAAATATAAGCCTCCTCTGCTATTAAAATATCTTTAGCCCTATCGTAACAGGACTTATAATCGTAATTAAAAGTCTTTCTTACGGCATCTTTACGGGTATCCTCCAAGACTTTTGTAGATACCCCGGCAGCGCATTTGGTAGCTTCCTTTATCCTGGCGCAACCGGATAAACTTATTAACAAACTGCAGACAATACTGATTAAACAAAATCGCAACATGCTCCCTCCTCTTTTTTACTCGTTAATAATCTGCCAAATCTTATCGAGTTTTTTTAACGCCTCTTCTTCTCCCCTTTTGGCGAATTCCTGTGCCTTGTGTAATTCCAACCAATTTAACCCCGAGGTATCCGGGTGTAAAACTATATCTGCCAGTAGCGCCTCTTTCTGTGCCACTTCAGACTGAAGGATCTCTACGCTACTAAAAATAATATTAAGTATATTCGTCTTAAAGGTATCTTTGAAATACCGCCTTAAATCCGGCCACCTCTTTTTTCGCAAATCCTGCGGCAGTTTAACGGTGATTTGCTCTTTCAATTTGTCATACTGCCGCAGGATATCTTCTCTTGACGGGGTAACGTTGACGGCAATAATCTTTTTTACTCCCATCTTAAATAAAGGCTCAGTGGGCAAGGGATTAATTATCCCTCCGTCAAAGAGCGTTTCTTCCTTAAATTTGAAGGGGGTAAATACTCCCGGCATAGAACAACTTGCCATAATCGCATCAACCAGCAAGCCTTTATCCAACACCTTCGGTTCTTTTCTTTTCACGTCGCTTGCGATAATCCTTAAAGGCAGCCTGGTATCGTAGAAGGTCTTATTGTTCAAATGTTTCCTTAAAAATTTATGCAACTTATTGCCCTTGATAAACCCCAGCAGCGGAAAGGTCAAATCTACCAGTCCCCAAATACGCTTTGGCTCTTTGAATTCTCCGGTGATTTCGATTATTTCATCGCTTGACTTCCCAATTGCCCAGAGGCTGGCGATAAGGGCGCCTATGCTGGAGCCGGCAATGACATCGATAGGAATACGTTCTTTTTCAATCACTCTTAATACCCCTATATGGCAGAAGCCATAGGCTCCTCCCACGCCTAAAACCAGGCCCACCTGACAATCTCCCACGGTTCTGGAAATTCTTCTGATTGCCTTGGCATATTCGCAGGTTGCATTGTCTAAAACTATCCTATCTGCAAATTCAAAATCTATTTTAGGCAGGGTTGCAAATATGTTTTTGCCTAATATTTCAATCTGTTCTTCATAGATAAGTTTTGACAATTTATATTCATTTATAATGATTTTGATTTTGTCTTCCTGAAAGTTAAATCCTGATTTCAACCTTTCGACAAGGTTGGCTGTCCTTCGTAAATCTACCGGCTCAGGGCTGGTTAAGATATGGATTGAATCCGATTGATTAAGCAGGTTAAAAATAGACGGGTCCATAACAGAAGGCATATCCAGGATTAAGTAATGGTAGTCATTAACTAATAGGCTTAATGCTCCTATCAGATTTTTTATGCCAAAGCCCTCATCGGCATTGTAACCAAAACAAATTAAATCTATGCCAAACCTGCTTTTTAAAATGAAATCCTTCATTAAATCAAGATTGTCACTTCTCAATATAGGGTCTCTGCCGGATCGTTCATCAACTTCTAATTTTTGCGGCAGGCTGGCTGATTTTCCCTCCGGAACAATCTCCAGGACAATAATCGATTTATGTGTTTCTTTCTGCAGGCTCAAGGCTAGATTTAAGCTGTAAATAGTCTTGCCTGCCTGAGAGTAGGAACTGAATACTGAAATAATTGTGCTTTCAAAGATAGTTTTTCGATGTATATCTTTGCGCTTTAAGCGGCGGGATAAAGTCTGGCTTAAGTCTATGGCAAGGCTGGGTATTTTTTTTAGGATAAAGGCGAAATCATCCTTTTCAATGGTCAAAATTAAACAGTCATTTATAGCCTGCGCAGTTACTGAATGAGGCTCATTAGTCAAGAGCGAAATAATGCCGAAATATTTTCCGCGGTGAAGGTATTCTAATATTGATTTTGCCCCGCTTGAGTCAAAAGCGTAAATTACAACCCTTCCCAATATCAAAGAATAAAAAGCGCTGGGCGCAGAACCTTCTTCATATATAATTTCATTCTTTTTATATTCGACAATGCTTGATTTTTCTCTAATCAGATTGAACTGCGATGCCGATAGATTCGCGAATATGGGAATCTCTCTTATTATTAAGTCTTTACTGATTAATTTCATGGTGGTTTTACCTAATTATAACACCCAAAAATTAAAAATCCCAACAAAAATGTTGTTTTCTAATCAAGGGCGATAACAACATTCCGAGTTAACGGGCGCGTTGGGATTTTTTGAGCTGTTTTAGTGCTATCTTGATAAGTCCTTTATTTTGAATCCCTTGATAATTCTGTATGATAAAAGGTAGGAGCGGGTAGATAATTCCCGATTGGAAAGAATATCAATGACTATATGCTGCGTAAGGCCGGCAGCAAAAGCGACCCAAGGTATACCCAGTTTAAATATAGATATAATCAACCAGAGCAAGAAAAGTAATTCTAAGGAATGAAAAAATATAAATACAAATCTATATTTTTTATCGCAAAACCATATGTATATTTTTCTTATTCTTAAACTCAGGCCCTCCTGAAGGTAATAATCAAAAACGTGGTCTACGTCTATTAAGATACCCGCAATAAAAGATGCCAGGAAGGACAGCGCCGTATGAAAGGTTAAATATATAAGCCCGCTTATGGTTACCGTGCAGATAATATGGCCGGATACTTTAATAATAGACCTTTCTTTTATTACCTCTTGGCTCCAGTTTGAGCAGGAAGATTTAGATAAACACTTAAAGCCTCCCATGTTTTAGGGCCAACCTTGCCATCTGCCTGCAGGCCTTTTGATTTCTGGAAATCCACAATTGACTTTTTCGTCACGGGGCCTATTTTACCGTCAATCTCTCCATTATAGAAACCGGAATTTTTCAATGCAGTTTGGATTTCTGTTGCTGTGGGTTGAAAATTACCTACGGGAGGTAAATCTAATTTCTCTGCGGGAGCGGATACAGGTTCAGATACTTTAACCGGTTGCACAGTAGCGGTCGTTGTGCTTAACGTTTCCATTGACAGCGATTGCTGTAGCTCCTCCATTCCAGCTTCTTTTTTTGCACAGCCGAGAATACAAATACTAAAAATGGCTAACAGCATGAAAACTAAATATTTTTTCATTTCTCTTTCCTCTCCTTTCTTTTAGATAAATTTATCGTTACAATACATACAATTGTAACAGAGCTTCGCTAAAAATCAAATAAAAGTTTTATTTGATTACTGGATATTTCTAACCTGCGGGTATCTTATAGTTATAATCAGGAAAAATATGCTGCAGATAATCCCGCTCATTAGGACTGTAAAGGGTGCGCCATACGCCTGGCTTAAAACTCCTCCAAGCAAATTGCCAAAAGGCATGATACCGGCAAAGGTAAGCATAAATACACTCATTACCCTGCCTCTAAATTTATCCGGCACCTTCATCTGCAAAAGGGTATTTACCAGCGCCATGGCAAAGACGCTAGAGCCGCCTATTAATACCAGGAACAAAAGGGATGATAAATATGTCTTTGATAATGAAAACAGTATTAATGAAAATGAAAAAATCAAAGATGACAAAATTAAAAATCTTCCCTTATGTTTAGAATCTCCCAGGCGCGCCAGGGTTAAAGCACCGAACAGGGCGCCTAATCCTGTGGAAGACATAAGTATCCCCAATCCCTGTACCCCGACCTTCAATATATCATTGGCGAATATGGGCATAAGCATTACGTAGGCAACTCCGAATAAACTGACTATGCCTGTTAAGGTCAGCAATATTAATATCGTACGGTTATTTTTTATAAAAATGAGGCCGTCTTTTAAATCCCTTAGTGCGGGATTATTCTTCTCGTTATTTAAACTGTGGTTTACTTTGATTGCAAAAAGGACGTATATGGCCGCCAGGAAACTTAACCCGTTTATATAAAAGCAGCCACCCATGCCGATGGCTGCTACAAGCACGCCGGCCAGCGCTGGGCCGATAATGCGGCTGGAATTAAATGCTATTGAGTTTAAGGCAATGGCATTGTGTAAATATTTCTTGCCTACCAAGTCTACAACCATTGCCTGCCTGCTGGGAGCATCAAAGGCCATAACAATGCCGTTTAATACTGCAATAAGCATAATCTCTTGCGGCGTAATCAATTTCATTTGTGTTAATACCGCTAAAATAAAAGCCAGCAGCATAAAGGCGCTCTGAGTAAAGATAAGGATATTCTTTTTATTCATCCGGTCAGCCAATACTCCGCCAAACAGAGAAAGTAAAAATATGGGTATGGA
>JAQUAH010000110.1 GCA_028687345.1 Candidatus Omnitrophota bacterium
GTCCGTTTTCCGGCCAAATACACAAAGGGAAAATTTACGGATTAGGCGCCACTGATTGCAAAGGCAATCTCGCTTGTGCATTAGAGGCAGTCAATGCTGTTATTGAAGAAGGGGTAATTTTAGATTATAATTTAATCTTTGCCGCGACCGCAGATGAAGAAAGCGGCTCATCTCTGGGGTTAGCCCCTCTCTTAGAGAAAGGAATAATCAAGCCTGATGCAGCCCTGGTTTTGGATGCAGATGAGTTTCAAATTATTGTAACCCAGAAGGGTTTAATGCATCTAAAAATAAAAATACAGGGTAGGCGTGCACACGGCGCTTATCCGGACAGGGGCGTTAATGCAATAGACATCTCTATAGATATAATAAGAGAAATTAAATCGCGCAAGTTTCATTATATGAAGAATAAGTATCTTAAAAAGCCTACTATAAATGTAGGGACGATGCGGGGAGGGGATAAGGTAAATATCGTAGCTGACTGGTGCGAATTTGAGTTAGATTTTAGATTCTTGCCCGGGCAAAAGGCAGGAGGCTTGTTAAAAATAATAAAAGAAGCCGTAAAAAAACACGCAAAGAAATTTCAAATAGAAATCGAAGGAATACAAAGGCCCTATTTTATAAACGAGAAACATCCATTGGTCAGTTATTTGAAGGGTTCAATGAAAAAATTGGGGATTAGCCCGGTGATTAAGGGTTCAGAAGGGGCCACGGTGATTACTTTCTTTCAAAATAAAAATATACCAGCAATAGCGTTTGGATTTGGCTCATCTGGCTGCGCTCATGCCTCAGATGAATATGCTAACATTAATAATTTATTTAAAGGTGCTCATGTATTAGTAGATTTTTTAAGGAGGTATCATGGAAGGCGTTAAGATTTTGAAGAGGCCAAAGCTAAAAAATCCCTATCTGATTGTGGCATGGCCAGGTATGGGCGAGGTGGCATTTAAGGCAGCCAGTTTCTTGGTGGATAAGTTGAAGGCGGAAGAATTTGCCCAAATCCCACCCGAAGAGTTCTTCTACCTAACCGGCAGCGTTATCCAGGCAGGCATGTTGGATGTGCCGCAGCTTCCCGAGAGTAAGTTTTATTACTGGAAAAATCCCGCCACAAAACGTGGCGGGTCCGCCAAGGATTTTGGCGGAAAAAGCGAGGGACATGATTTGATCATTTTTATAAGCAATGCCCAACCGGATTTAACCAAGGCAGAGGCTTATTCCCAGAGAATTATCGCTCTTGCTAAATACTTTAAAGTAGAGACGATTGTCGGTTTTGCATCCATGCCCCAGCCCATTGACCATACACAGGATGCCGGTGTATGGCTTGTCACTACCGCCCAAGAATTAAAGAACGAACTTAAAAAATATAATTTACGCATCTTATCAGAAGGACAGATTAGCGGCATGAATGGTTTATTCCTAGGCATAGCTAAAAGAGAAGGCCTTAAGGGGTTTTGTCTTTTAGGAGAAATACCGCTTTATACCATTCAGATTGAAAACCCCAAGGCTTCTTTTGCGGTACTAAGCGCATTAAGCAAGATAACAGAGGTTAAGATAGATTTTTCTACCCTTATAGAGCAGGCACATGTTATGGAGGGTGAGATTAATAAACTTCTCGATTATCTTAAATTGGGCGGCCAGGTTCAATCCGGGCCCATTGGAGAAGAAGAGATAGAGCGGATTAAAAAGACATTAAGCCAGCTTACGAAGCTGCCCGGTTCGGTAAAAGAAAAAATCGAAAAGCTCTTTGAACAATCCAAGGCAGATATCACAAAAGCAAGCAGCCTGAAGTTAGAGCTGGACAAGTGGAATATCTATAAAGAATACGAAGACAGATTTCTGGATTTGTTTAGGAAGCCAAAAGAAAAAGGAAATTGAAAAGTAAAAATTTTATCCATGGAAGAAGATAATCATCCGGGTATAAAAGCAATTATTTTTGATTTAGGAAATGTACTGATAGATTTTGACCATATGATTGCCGCACAGAGGCTATCTAAATTGACAGACAAGACAGGAAAAGAGATATTCGACCTCTTTTTTAATTCCGAACTTACCGGTCTTTTTGAAGAGGGTAAAATTTCTCCGCTTGATTTCTTCCTGAAGGTAAAAGAAACACTTAATCTAAAAATGGGCTTCGCTGAGTTTGTTCCTATTTGGAATGAGATATTTTTTTGCACCAAGAAGAACCTTGATGTTTATAACTTGGCATGCAATTTAAAAAAAACATATAAACTGGCACTCCTGTCAAATATAAATACTCTGCATTTTGAGTACATAAAGAAAACATTCCCCCTCCTAGACGCCTTTCATAATGTCATCGCTTCATTTCAATTGGGATTAAGGAAGCCTCAAAGACGAATTTATCAAAAGACCCTCAATATCCTACATGTACTGCCTGAAGAAGTTTTTTATGTTGATGATAGGGAAGAGTTGGTAGAGAGTGCCAAGGAGCTCAAGATAAGGGCACATGTCTTTACCGGCTTAGAGAAATTAAAAAAAGACCTTTTAGATGCAGGGATAAATTGCTGATTCAACAATACATATGACGCAACGAAAAATACTCCTCGCTGCTGGAAGCGGCGGCAGGTTAATGCATGACCTGATTAGGGATTCGCTCATTAAGGAATTGAATAATCCTATCCTAAGAGAGCTTTCCGATAGCGCCTCGATAAATTATAAGGAAAGGGTGGCTTTTACGACAGATTCTTTTGTGGTAAGCCCGTTAAATTTTCTCGGAGGCGATATTGGAAAGCTGGCTGTTTGCGGGACAATAAACGATTTGGTGATGGCGGGAGCAGAGCCGCAATACCTTTCCCTGGCCTTAATTATAGAAGAAGGATTAGATTACGCTGTATTTGAAAAAATTATTAAATCTGTTTCTAAACAGGCCAAACAATCCGGCGTATATATTGTTACAGGAGATTTAAAAGTAGTCCAGAAGGGCGCCTGTGACAAAATATTTATCAATACCTCAGGGATAGGAAGAATTGTAAAGAACAGAAGGCTATCCTTAAAAAATATCAGGCCGCAAGACAAAATTATTATTACGGGTAATATCGGTCAACATGGTTTAGCTGTAATTGCCAGGAGAAAAGAATTAGATTTGGGCTTTAGTATTAAAAGCGATTGCTCTAGTTTAGACGGATTGCTGCTGCCCATACTCAAGAAAACAGGGGGAATAAAATTTATGCGCGACCCTACAAGGGGAGGAGTCGCTACTACCTTAAATGAAATTTCAGAATCCTCTAAACTGGGCATTGTTATCGAAGAAAAAAAATTACCCATATCAGAGAAAGTCAGGGTAGCCTGCGAATTGTTAGGGATAGACCCGCTCTATGTTGCCTGCGAAGGGTGCGCGATTTTAGTGGTAGAAAAGGGAAAAGCAAAGAAGATTTTAGGTTTATTAAAAAAGCATCCCCTTGGACGTAACGCGCAGATCATAGGAACCGTTCTCAAGGAACCTGCGGCTGGCGTAATACTAGAAACAGTTCTGGGTACTGAGCGCATTGTAGATATGCTGACCAGCGACCCCCTTCCGAGAATCTGCTGATGGTTTACCAAAGACGTTTTTATCGCGGCTGGGTAAACTCCGAAGACCTATATCTAACTAAATTTTTGGAAAAGGAGACAGATTTACAAATCCTTACGGATAAACCTATAGATAAAAATTTTTTGAAAGAAAAGATACGCATGTATCGCTTTGATATTGAGAATTATATTAACAGAGACCACAGGTTTCTAACCGCCCTAAAACCCATAGAGGTTGAATTAAATGCAGCCAAAATTGTAAAGGAAATGGCTACGCAAGCTAAGAAAGCGCATGTGGGCCCGTTGGCTTGCGTAGCAGGCGCTGTTGCTGAATTTTTAGGCAGGGATTTATTAAGGCAGGGGTATAAAGACGTAATTATTGAAAATGGCGGAGATATATTCTTAAAGACAACCAAGGTGCGCGCTGTAAGAATTTATGCGGGAAAATCTAAATTATGGGATAAGATTACTTTAAAAATAAGGCCGAAAAACACTCCCCTTGGTATCTGTGCCTCTTCAGGTGCGATAGGGCATTCTTTGAGTTTTGGCTGTGCAGACAGCGTGGTGATTATATCTAAAAATGCTTCTTTGGCAGATGCAGTAGCCACAGCTACTGCTAATAAGGTGAATTCCAGGGCCGACTTGGCCGGTGCTTTAAATTTTGCACGCGCTATAAGAGGCGTGCATGGAGTCGTAATTATATTGGGAAATAATCTGACAACCTGTGGCGAGATAGAATTTTTAGACTAAACGATATTCCTCCGTCGGTAAACTAGATTCAGGAAAATTCGCTAAAATTCAAAAAAACCTTGACAAGGGCGGTATGTTATGATAAAAAAACAGTATAAATATAAATATTTTAGAATAACCTTTGGAGGTTAGATAAATTAAATTGGAAAAAAGGTGAGTTTATCAGGGGGCTCTTAATAGCAAAGAGCCTTTTTTTATAAGTAAGGCCGCGACTTATGGAACAAAGTGAACATAAGTCGCCTGGCCGAACTTATCCTTGACATTTTCTTACGTAAGATTGATTAAAAATATCAAGGATTACCGTATAAAATGCGCTTATTAAAATGAAAACGGTCGGATTAACATACGATTTAAAAACAGATTATCATTTTAAAGAAGGGGATCCCCCCGATGCCAATGCAGAATTTGACGCCCCTTCTACCATAGATATAATCAGCAAGGCAATAGAATCATGCGGCTTCCGGACTAAAAAAATTGGCAACGTATCCAATCTTTTAGAAAATATTGGCAACCTCAATGTAGACATTGTTTTTAATATCTCTGAGGGGCTTTCCGGGAGAAACAGAGAATCCCAAGTCCCTATTCTTTTAGAGATGGCAGGTATTCCTTTTGTAGGCGCAGATGCCTTAACCCTATCCCTGACTTTAGATAAAATTATGGCCAAGAAGATTTTTATTGCCGAAAAAATACCTACTCCGAAATTCTTTGAAGTAAAGACAATCGAGGACCTGGTTAATACTGACCATTGTGAATTTCCTTTGATTGTAAAGCCGCGTTGCGAAGGTTCATCCAAGGGCCTAAGCGATAATTCGCGCGTGGAAAATATGGAGGAACTGAAGAATCAGGTAGAGCTCATTGTAAACACTTATAAGCAGCCCGCACTAGTTGAGGAATTTATCTGCGGCAGCGAATTTACTGTAGCCGTAGTCGGCAATGACCCTGCCGAAGCGATGCCCGTGGTACAAATAAAAATAGACGGCGAGCTGCAGCTCAATGATAAATTCTATACCTTTGCCCGTATTACTTCTGATAGATTAGAATATATCTGCCCTGCTCCTATAGACCAGGTATTAAATGAAAAAATCTCTGAACTTGCCTTGAAGACTTACAAGGCAGTAGAATGTTGTGATTTCGGCAGGGTTGATTTTAGGGTTGATAAAAAAGGCAATCCCTATGTATTAGAGATAAATCCTTTGCCTTCTTTATCTACTGAAGACGTATTTATGTTAGTCGCCAAGAACATCGGCATCACTTACGAACAGATGATTGGCAAGATATTGAATAGCGCGCTTAAGAGATACAGTTTAAATTAATATGAAGATTGCTTTAACCTATAACCTCAAGAGAAAAGACGATACCAAGCCTGCGGATTACTTTTCAGAATACGACTCCGAGGATACCATAGGCGCAATCACCTCGGCATTAAGGAAAAAAGGCCATAGCGTAGAAGCAATCGATGCCGAATATCCTGGCATCTTCTCTTATTTTAAAAAAAATCGGGTAGATATGGTGTTTAATATCGCAGAAGGTCAACACGGTAAATTCCGCGAATCAGAGGTACCGGCAATACTGGATTATTTAAACATTCCCTACACCGGTTCCAATACATTTTCCTTAGCACTTGCCTTAAACAAGGGGCTTACCAAGAAGATATTAAGGGCTGAAAATATTCCCACTCCGGCTTTCCAAATTTTTTCCGAAGGTAATGAAACCTTAGACCCTAATTTAAAATTCCCTTTGATTGTAAAGCCAAATTGCGAGGGTTCTGCCAAGGGCATAGCCATATCCAATGTCGTAAACACAAAAAACGAACTCTTTAAGAAAATCAACGAGACGATAGGATTTTACAGACAAGAAGCACTGGTAGAGGAATTTATCGACGGCAGAGAACTGACCGTAGGGATT
>JAQUAH010000008.1 GCA_028687345.1 Candidatus Omnitrophota bacterium
GTTTAGATTGCCGATTGCTCATCCTAGCGATCCGGTTCAATATATATCTACTATTATGCCGGGCCGTTCGGATATTGCAGGCATGCATTACCATTTTGGCAATAGCACTCTCTATGTTGTTTTTGACGGCGCTAATGTGATTCGGTCAATGACAAAAGATGGCTCTATGATTACAGAATGGGAATTACCCGGCAATGAACAGGAAGGAATTACGATCGTAAATAATATAGATTTAGTTATTACAGAAGATACGCCGGCAAAAATTATGTTCTATACTGATTTTGGACCAGGGCCAAGGTTACAGCTACTTCCTAGGCCAGCACCAGCGCTAATTAATAATAGCGATTAATACACAAGACCTTAAAATAGGTAGTTTATGTGAGATGAACCGGAGGTGAAGATGTTTAAGGGCTCAATTGTAGCCATAGTCACGCCTTTTAAAAATGGCAAGGTTGATGAGAAAAAATTGAGGGAGTTAATCGAATTCCAGATTAAAAACGGCACTTCTGGAATTGTGCCTTGCGGGACTACCGGAGAATCAGCGACGCTTTCTTTCCAGGAGCATGAAAGGGTAATTGAAATTACAGTTGAACAGACGAATAAAAGGGTGCCGGTAATCGCTGGGACAGGTTCAAACTCTACCGACGAAGCAATCATGTTGACAAAACATGCCTTCAAGGCAGGCGCTGATGCGTCTTTACAGGTTTCCCCTTACTATAACCGGCCTACGCAAAAGGGACTATATGAGCATTTTAAACATATTGCCGATTCGATAAATTTTCCGATTATACTTTATAATATCGCCTCGCGCACAGGAGTAAATATCGAGCCTGAAACCATTGCAAGGCTTGCTTCTGATTGCAAGAATATCCAAGCCGTAAAGGAGGCATCAGGCAGTTTAGACCAGATGTCGCGGATTAAACAATTGTGCCCAAAAAATTTTGTTTTGATGTCAGGTGATGACAGCCTGACTTTACCGATACTTAGCATAGGAGGGACCGGAATAATTTCGGTAGTTGCTAACATTGTCCCCAGGGATGTGGCAGACTTGGTTATTGAATTCCAAAAAGGTAACTTAGAGAAAGCCAGGCAATTACACTATCGGTTATTGCCTTTGATTAAAGCAATGTTTATAGAAACCAATCCCATTCCGGTTAAGACCGCAATGGGCTTACTTAAGCTTTGCGAGCCCGATTTAAGGCTTCCCATGTGCGCAATCTCCAATGAGAATTTAGAAAAACTCAAAAAAGCGCTTGGCGATTACGGGTTATTATAAATTGGTAATGCGGAGGAACGATGATTAAATTAGGTATTGCAGGTGCCTGTGGAAAGATGGGCAGGCGTATATATGAATTAGCTTCCCGGGATAAGGATTTTGAAATTAACCTGGCTCTGGAGAAAAAAGGAACACCTTTGATTGGAAGGGAGTTAGGCAAGTTAAAAATATCTTCCAGCCCCGATGGTTTATTCCTGATAGACGTATTCGTGGATTTTACTGTGCCGGAAGCAACCGAACAGAATTTAGATTATGTTGCCAGGTATAAAAAGGCATATGTATTGGGGACTACAGGACTAAATGATGCGCAATTAAAAAAGATTGATGAGGTTTCAAAGGTGGTGCCGGTAGTATTTTCTCCTAATATGTCTGTAGGCATAAATACTTTGTTCAACATAGTGCCGGAGTTGGCCAAAAGGTTAGGCCCTGACTATGCAATCGAGATAGTGGAAGCCCACCACAAGGCCAAAAAGGACGCCCCTTCCGGTACAGCAAAGAAATTCGGGCAACTCCTGGCAGATGCAACTAAAAAAGAAATCCCTATACATGCCATAAGATTAGGCGATATCGTAGGCGACCATACCATTATTTTTTGTGGAAATTCCGAGCGCATTGAGATAAAACACCAGGCGCATTCTCGCGATTTATTTGCTCTCGGTGCCATAAAAGCTGCAAAGTGGGTTATGGGTAAGCCCGCAGGATTGTATTCAATGCAGGATGTTTTAGGCAAGTAAATATGTTTAATCCAGAGCGTTCAAAAAAATTAAAGTTACTTCCCCCGTACCTCTTCCTGGAAATTGATAAAGCGAAAAGAGAGGCGCGTTCAAAAGGAAAGGATATTATTGATTTAGGGATAGGCGATCCTGACCAGCCCACGCCTAAATATATTATTGAGGCATTATATCAGGCAGCGCTTGACCCTGTTAATCACCGTTATGCCCTGGACCAGGGCATCCCGGCATTGCGCCGGGCCATTGCGGGCTGGTACAAAAGGAGATTTAGCGTCAGCCTTAATCCCGATACTGAAATCCTGCCTTTGGTCGGCTCAAAGGAAGGCATTGCACATCTGCCGTCAGCCTTTTTAGATAACGGGGATTATTCCCTTGTCCCTGACCCGTGCTATCCGCCGTATAAAGGCGGGACTATTCTTGCAGGAGGCAAATTTTATCCCTTGCCACTACATGAATCAAATTCATTTTTGCCTGACGTCAAAGAAATACCCGCAAATATTTGCAGGAAAGCAAAACTTCTTTTTCTTAATTATCCCAATAATCCCACTGCCAGTGTTGCACCCTTAGAATTTTACAGAGGAATAGTCAAATTTGCAAAAAAGAATAAAATTATTGTTGTTTCAGACTTAGCCTATTCTGAAATTGCTTATGATGGATATAGGTCGGCTAGTTTCCTGGAGATAGAAGGCGCAAAAGACCTGGCAATAGAATTCCATTCTTTATCCAAGACATATAATATGACAGGTTGGCGCATTGGCTTTGCCTGCGGGAATAGTCAACTAATATCGGCGCTTACAAAAGTTAAATCAAACATAGATTCCGGGATATTTTCTGCGATTCAGTTAGCCGGTATTGCTGCATTAGAAGGTCCGGATGAGCACATCAGGAATATGTGCATACTTTATCAAAAAAGGCGCGATCTTTTAACCAGCGGTTTAAGGTCATTAGGGTGGCAAGTTAATTCACCCAAGGCTACCTTTTATGTCTGGATAAAAATCCCGACAAAGCTGGATTCCATAAAGTTTTCCAACCTGCTATTAAAAAAAGCAGATATCGTGGTTACTCCTGGCGTAGGGTTTGGTAGATTTGGCGAAGGTTTTATCCGCATTGCGCTGACCGTGCCGGAGCCGAGGATAAAAGAAGCGATTGAACGCTTGAAGAAAATAGTTTAATGGTAACGTGTTTACTGGGGATTGGTTCAAATTTAGGCAACCGCCGGAAAAATATCAGATTAGCCTTGCAGAAAATCGACGCAATGAAGGGAACAAAGATTATTAAACTCTCCAGGATTATCGAGACTAAACCTGTAGGCGGGCCGCCAGCTCAAGGTAAATTCTTGAATGCTGCCTTAAAGATTAAAACAAGCCTTACGCCGATAAAACTTCTAAAGAAACTTAAGGAAATCGAAAAGAATCTGGGAAGGAAAAAAACCGTACGTTACGGCCCCAGAATAATTGATTTAGACATACTTTTCTACTCAGATAAGATTATTAATAGAAAAGAGTTAAAAGTTCCGCACCCCAAACTATTCGAGCGTGATTTTGTAATCAGGCCGTTATCAGAAATTATATGAAAATAATCCGGTCTCCCCAGACAATAAGCGCAATTTCCAAAAAGCTGAAACTAAAGAAGAAAACGATTGGCCTCGTCCCAACGATGGGCGCGTTACACAAAGGCCATCTTAGCCTAATCAGTGAGGCTGTCAGGGAAAATGATTTTGTAGTAGTGAGCATTTTTGTAAACCCTGCCCAATTCGGGCCCCGCGAAGATTTCAAACGTTATCCCCGTATGGTAAATAAGGACATTATGTTATGCCGTAGCCGGGGAGTTGATTTTATTTTTATGCCTAAGCCTGACCACATGTATCCAAAAATGTTCACTACATATGTTACGGTTGAAGGCTTAAGCAATGTACTGTGCGCTAAATCAAGGCCCGGGCACTTCAGGGGAGTTACTACGGTAGTAACTAAACTTTTTAATTGTATTCCTGCGGACATTGCGTATTTTGGCCAAAAAGACATACAGCAGGCAATAATTATTAAAAGAATGGCGAAAGATTTAAATATGCCGGTCGCAATAAAAATCATGCCTACTATACGCGAAAGTGATGGCCTGGCTTTAAGCTCAAGAAATATTTATCTAAACGTAAAAGAGAGGAAAGATGCACTTGTTTTGTTTAAGAGTTTAAAATTAGCCAAAGGTTTAATAAAGAGCGGAGTAAGTGAGACAGGTAAAATTATCCACGCTATGCGAAGAATAATTCGGGGAAAAAACGTAAGGATTGATTACGTCGCTATCGTGGATTCTGACAATCTAATTCCGATTCAGAAAATAACTAAAGGTTGTATTATAGCCTTGGCAGTATGGATTGGAAAGACAAGATTGATTGATAATGTGATAGTAAGATGAATAAACTAAGAATAGGAATTGCGGGTTGTGGGGCGATAGGGAGTTCATTGGCGAAGAAGATTTTGAGGGATTTCTCAAAAGAGGCGCGCTTAACCGGCCTTTATGACACGGATACTAATAAATCAAAGCAACTGGCAGGCTCTATTTTGAAGAATAGGTTAGTTACCTCAAGTTTAGCCCAATTAGTTGCGAGGTCACAATTGGTAATCGAAGCTACTTCAGCCGCAAGCGCCTTCGGGATAGCCCGGTATACTTTAGCGAAGAAACGGGATATCATGATTATGAGTATAGGCGGGGTAGCGGGCCATTTTCGACAGCTTATGCAGCTGGCAAAGAAAAATAATACAAAAGTCTATCTTCCAAGCGGAGCTATTTCAGGTATCGACGCTTTAAAGGCCCTGAATTTAAGCAAGATAAAGCAAGTTACGCTGACTACGCGTAAAAACCCGGCATCTTTTAAGGGAGTCAGATATATCGAAGAAAAAGGAATAAAGCTTGATAAGATTAAAAAAGACACCTTACTATTTCTTGGGAGCGCAGAAAAGGCGGTTCATTTTTTCCCCCAGAATATTAATGTTGCCGGTTTATTGAGCATCGCAGGCGTAGGCGCGAAGAATACATTGGTAAAAATTATTGCCTCGCCAGGACTAAGAAAGAATATTCACGAAATCCAGGTACAATCAGAAGCAGCAAATGTATTTACACGCAGCGAAAATATCGCACATCCTCAAAACCCAAAGACCAGTTACCTGGCATTTTTGTCAGCAGCGGCAACCCTAAAACAGATTTTAGGACCAGTTAAAATAGGAACTTAGTTTAAAATATTTTTAAGGAAGGGGGGTGAATCGGAAAATGGCGCAAAAATTAGTAAAGTTGGGAGTTAAAAGGCAGAAGGGTTACCTCTATTACATCGACAAACAAGGCGATGTCTCATGTGCTAAGATGGCTAGGGGAAAGAAAAAAGGCGGTAGTCCCAAAAAAGTTGCAAAATGCGGCATCAAGAGAAAAGAAGGTTACCTTTATTTTCTCGATAAACAAGGCGATGTCTCATGTGCTAAGATGAAGAGAGGCGGCAAGAAGAAAAAGAGATAATGGCCAATAACCCCGTTACACCCAGAAGCCCAACCCGTTTAATGCAGGGTGTAACGGGGCTTATTATTTTTCAAGCCTTCTAATTCATGGTTAGAGATTCAAATAAAATATTTTTCTTAATTCTAATTTTGATAATTGGCTTTTGTTATTCTAATAGCCTGCGGAATAACTTTGTTTTGGATGACGAGCCGTTAGTCGTTAAAAACCCGCTGATTAAATCGCCAAAACTTTTCCCCCTTATTTTTAAGACGGCCCTCTATGAGTATTCTGAAAAGGCCAGGATAAGATTCGGCTATAATAGCATGTACAGGCCCTTACAGCTGTTAAGCTACGCACTGGATTATAGAATCTGGGGGCTGAATCCTGCCGGGTATCATTTAACAAATATTTTTATACATGCGCTTAACAGTATCTTGATTTATTCCCTCTTTTCTTTGATTACAGTTACGCCAATAGCAAAAATTATCGCTATTCTGTTTGCAGTTCACCCGATTCATACATCGGTAGTATCATATATTTCTTCAAGGGCAGATTTATTAGCGGCTCTTTTTATGCTTGCCAGCATTATTTTCTTCTTTAAATTTCTTCGCTTGAATTTAAAAAGGTTTTACGCCCTGAGTTTATTATCTGCCGGGCTGGCATTGATATGCCGGGAAAACGCATTGACTATCCCAATCTTTATTTTATCGGCCTTATTTATCTTAAAGCCCAAGCCGAGAAAATTTCTATATTGCATACCTTTTATCTTGCTAATTCTGGCCTATGCCGCTTTGCGCTCATGCATCTTAGGCGCGCATACCTTGGTTTGGCATCCTGAATTTATGAACTTTTTCCTACGCATAATTGACTTCCTGAATATCGTACCCCGTTACATTTCTCTTTTAGTATTACCTTTAAATTTACATATGATCAGGCTTACGCCTTTTATACTAAGCCTAAGAGAGCCTAAGGTGTTCCTCGGGATTGCCTTCTTCCTGTTTTACGTTTATTTAATCATAAGATGGCGCAGGGATAACCTGTTATTATTCAGTTTATCTTGGTTTATTATCGGCCTTATACCGGTTTTCTTTATGCTTGATGGTTACCCTTTCTTTTTTCAGGCAATGATGGCAGAAAGTTGGGTGTATCTGGCATCAGCCGGATTTTTTGCAATTCTTGCATCCGCCATATATAAATTTAAAAAATTAGGTATAATTATATTTTTTATCTTAACCGCATTTTATAGCGTACTTACTTTAATCAGTAATACTTATTGGAAGCATAACATTGTGGTTTATGAAAATGTCTTGAAATATACTTCGCAGAAGAACCCGATGCTTAAAAATTTAATTAAGGAATATCTAAACCACGGGCTTTATCTGGATGCCCTTAGCGCAATCAGGAAATTCTGCGAATATTATCCCGAGTCCAGCGACCGCTATTTACTTGAAGGCGATTACTATTATAAAACAGATGAAATTGACAGGGCTATTAATAGCTATAATACCGCTCTTAAGATTAACAAATATAATTTTCAGATTTATTATAATTTAAGCCTCTGTTATCAGAAATTAAAACAAGCGGATAAGCCAATTGAGTATGCCTTAGAGTCAGTCCGTTTAAATCCATTTTATTTAGACGGCCTGGTTATGCTAGGAGATTTATACAGCAGAGAGAAAGAATACGCCTTGGCGAGGGCTTACTACGAAAAGGCCTTTGAAATAGACCCAAGCAGGAAAGATATCAAAGAAAAGTTAACCTATGCAAAGTGATAAAATAATTATTCACGGAGCCAAAGAGCATAATCTAAAGAATATAAATCTGGAGTTGCCGCGCCATAAACTTATTGTCTTTACGGGGTTATCAGGCTCCGGTAAATCCAGCCTTGCCTTTGACACCATATATGCCGAAGGCCAGCGCCGCTTCGTAGAAAGCCTATCCAGCTATGCGCGCCAATTTTTAGAGCAGTTGCAGAAACCGGACGTGGAGTATATTGACGGCTTGTCTCCGGCTATTGCTATTGAGCAACGCACTGCCGGAGGCAACCCGCGCTCTACGGTAGCAACCCAGACTGAGATTTATGATTATTTGAGGTTGCTTTTTGCGCGTATCGGAAAGGTGCATTGTTATCGTTGCGGTGGATTGATAGAAAGGCAGAGCTCCCAGGAAATAGTAGAAAAGATAATAGGTTTGACTTCCGGGAGCGAAATACATATATTGGCTCCGCTTGTGTCCGGAAGAAAAGGAGAATATAAGGAAATATTTTCTCAAATCCAAAAGTCAGGTTTTGTACGTTGCCGGGTTGATGGAAAAATCTATGAGTTACCGATAAAGTTAAGACTTGCAAAATATAAAGCCCACAATATTGAAGTAGTAGTGGACAGGCTTACCATAAAGCCCCAAATAAAGAGCAGGCTCACTGATTCGGTTGAGACTGCGCTTAAGGCAGGAAAAGGCGTTGTTATAATCAGCCAGTTAAACCGGCAAAAAGATATGATTTTTAGCGAACAATATGCCTGTGCAAAATGCGGCATAAGCTATGCCGAGGTTGAGCCGCGTATTTTTTCTTTTAATTCTCCCTATGGGGCTTGCACCGAGTGCAACGGGTTGGGGACTAAGCTAGAATTCGATGCCGATTTGGTAATCCCGGACAGAAATAAATCTATAAACGAAGGCGCGATTGCTCCCTGGAAAAGGGGCGGAAGGGGTTATATACTTTATTACCGTTGGCTCATCCGTGAACTTTCCGGGCGTATGGGATTCGATTTGGATACGCCCTTTAAGAGATTAAGCAGGCATATACAGAAGGCAATACTTCAGGGAGCAGATGAAGTTGTAGCAGGAAAGCCATTTGAGGGCGTAATTCCGCACCTGGAAAGATTATTCCATCAGACAGACAGCGAATATCTGAAGGAAGAGATTTCCAAGTTTATGTCAAGCCTCCCCTGTCCGTTATGCGGTGGCTGCAGGCTTAAGAAAGAAAGCCTTGCGGTTAAGATTAACGGTAAAAATATTTGGGAGATAACCCAGATGTCCATAAAAGCCAGCCGCAATTTCTTTATGGAACTGGAATTAAATCCCAGGGAAAAGATTATAGCTTACCAGGTTCTGAAAGAAATAATCCTGAGGCTAAAATTTTGTATTGATGTAGGCCTGGATTACCTTACCTTAGACAGAAAAAGCTCCACGCTTTCCGGAGGAGAGGTGCAAAGAATTCGTCTGGCCACACAAGTTGGCTCAGGGCTGGTAGGAGTTTTATATATACTGGATGAGCCCAGCATCGGGTTACATCAGAAAGATAATGATAAGTTGCTTTCTACCCTGAAGGCTTTAAGGGACCTGGGCAACACTTTAATTGTTGTAGAGCACGATGAATCAACAATACGCGCTTCTGATTATGTTGTAGATTTAGGCCCCGGAGCAGGAAGGGCAGGCGGAGAAATAGTTTTTTCCGGTCCCACCGAAGAACTGTTAAAAAACAGCACGACTCTTACCGCCAAATATCTTAACCAGGAGTTAAAAATAGATATACCTTTAAAGAGGAGGCCCTGGAGCGATAAAAGAATATTGGAAATAAAAGGAGCCAGGGAACACAATCTAAAAGATATAGATGTCAAGTTTCCCCTGGGTGTTTTTATCTGCATCACGGGAGTTTCCGGTTCAGGTAAGTCTACGCTTATAGACGAAATCTTATACCGCGGATTAGCCAAGAAGCTATATCAGTCAAAAGAAAAGCCTGGCCAGCACGATAAGATTATCGGAGTAGAGAATATTGATAAGGTTATTGTGGTTGACCAGTCTCCCATAGGCAGGACTCCGCGCTCTAACCCCGCAACTTATACAGGTGTTTATACATATATCAGGGATATCTTTAGTAAGTTGCCGCAGGCGCGCATGCGGGGATACCGCCCGGGGAGATTTTCTTTTAATGTAAAGGGCGGCCGTTGCGAGGCATGCACTGGCGACGGCATAAAAAAGATAGAGATGCATTTTCTTCCGGATGTTTATGTAAAGTGCGATGTGTGTCTTGGTTATAGGTTTAACGAAGCAACACTTGAGGTAAAATATAAAGGTAAGTCTATAGCAGGGGTTTTAGAAATGACGGTTGAAGAGGCAAGGGACCTGTTCGCAAATATACCCGGCATAAAAAACATACTTGATTATCTTTATGATGTAGGTTTAGGTTATATCCAATTAGGCCAGCCGGCAACTACTCTATCCGGAGGAGAGGCGCAGCGGGTAAAACTTTCTTCGGAATTAAGCAGGCGCTCAACAGGAAAAACCTTATACATTCTGGATGAGCCGACCACGGGGCTGCACTTTGCTGATGTGGCTAAACTGATTTCAGTCCTGCAGAGGCTGGTTGCTAAAGGGAATACCGTGGTCGTGATTGAGCATAATTTAGAGGTAATCAAATGTTGCGATTATCTTATAGACCTTGGCCCGGAAGGAGGAGACAAGGGGGGAGAGGTTGTAGCCTTTGGCAGCCCGGAGGAATTAATAACGCATAAAAATTCATATACTGCACAATATCTAAAGAAAGTATTGAATAAAAAATAAAGAAGTGATAAAGTATACGCGATGCTAAGATTAAAAAGAAGAATTATTTGGTTATTGATTATTTCCTGCCATTTAGCGGCTCCTAACTATAATTTATCGTTATACGCAGAGGTTCAAGAGAGCAAAGAGGAGGAATCCCTCTTTGTGGCAAAAAAAGCCTTTGAGGATGGGTTCTACGAAGTAAGTTTAGGGCTCTTGGAGCGCTTCTTAAAGAATTATCCCAATTCTCCCAAAGCGGCAGAGGTCAACCTGCTTATCGGCCAGTGCTATTTTCACCAGAATAAATTCTTGGAGGCTCTTACTAAATTCGAAAGCCTCCTAAATCAGCCTAATTTCAGGGATTTTAAAGACGCTTGCATCTACTGGATCGCAGAAGTTCATTTTAAAGGCAACAATTTCAACAAGGCTGCGAGCTTTTATAAAATGATTATTGATGATTTCCCCAAGTCTATCTATGCGGCTTCTGCTTATTATTCGTTAGGCTGGTGTTTATTCCAGGAACAGGACTTTATAGGCGCCCTGAAATATTTTAAAATTGTAGAAGAGAAATATACAAAAGAGCCGCAAGCAAAAGATGCACCGTTTAAAATAGTCGAATGCCTCTACAATTTAAAAGATTACACTGCGTTAAAGGAAAAAGTAAGAGACTATTTGAAGGCTTATTCTAAAGACCCCATGCGTTTATCTTACCTTTATTTTTATTTGGCAGAGGCGGATTATTATTTGAATAATTTTAATGAGGCCATTGATGAATACGCCAAGGTCCTATCCAATAGCCGCGACGAAAGGCTGATTAGCCTTGCAAAGCTTGGGGCAGGCTGGTCGTATCTTAAATTAAAGCGCTATAAAGAAGCAGAAGCCGCTCTTTTCGAAACTAAGCAGGAAAATTTAGAAAAAAGAAGCCTTGATGTTTTATTGTTGGGCAAGGCGATGTTAATGATGGAAACAAACCGTGTGAATGAGGCAAAAAATATATATGAAGAATTATTGGGAAAAACTAGCGATGAGTTAGTCTCGATGCAGGCATATCTTGGCCGGGCAGATGCGCTTTATAACCTCGCTGAATATAGTGAAGCCATAAAAGTATACCAGGAGGCGCTGGAAAAGGCAGCTACAAGCTTTCATCCCTCGGAGATAGTGGATAAGCTGCATTATAATCTTAGCTGGGCATTCTTAAAACAGGGGGAATTTAAAGAAGCTATAAGTGAATTTCAGAAGATTGTCAAAGAAAGCGATGACAAGATTATCAAGGTCAGCGCCCTCTGCCAGATAGGTGATGCGTATCAAGATTCCGGGGAATATGAAAAGGCACAGGAGACATACGATAATATTTTAAAGGACTATACTGATAGCTATTACAGCGATTATGTACAGTATCAGTTGGGCCTTACGTTCTTGAAAGGCTCTAACTATGACGGTGCAATTATGAGCTTCCTGGCCCTTAAAAAGAATTACCCTGAATCAAAGCTTCTGGATGACGCTTCTTATGCCCTGGGGTTAACTTATTTTCAAAGGCAGGATTATAATTCAAGTAGGGAAGTCTTCCAGAATTTTCAGGAAGAATTCAAAGATAGCAGTTTGAAGCCTCATGCGCTTTACCTGTTGGGGACCAGCTTTTATAATCTGGGTAAATACCCTGAAGCCATAGAAGTATTCAAGAATATTATCCGGATGTACGCCCAAGACAAGGAATTAACCCAGAAGGCCGAATACGAGATAGCCGACTGTTTCTATCAGATGGGCAATGAAAAAGAGGCGATGAACAGGTTCAGGGCGCTGCGTTCCAAATACCCGGATTCTATGCTGACTGCCGAAATTATCTGGTGGCTGGGAGAATACTATTACAGGCGCAGTGATTTTAATCTGGCGCGCAGGTATTTTTCTTCGCTTATCCAGGATTTCCCGAAGAGTAATTTAGTTGCGGATGCATATTATGCCCTGGGTTCAAGTTATGCGGAAGAATCCAAGTTAGATGAGGCAGTAGAGAATTTTAAGAAAGTTTACGAGTTAGGCAGATCCGACTTGGCAGCTCAGGCAGCTATTGCCATAGCAGATATATACGTGAAGAAGGAATCACCTGATTCGGCTTTGAAGGCATATAGAAATATTATCAAAGATTATCCTCATCTCGCCAATCTTATTTACCCCAAAATGGCAGACCTCATTTTTAAAATGGGAAATTATGAAGAGGCCCTGGATTTTTACCGCAAGAGCCTTGATATGGTTCCGGTAAAAGAGATGCCTGAAATCCAGTTTAAAATCGCGGAAGTTCTGGAGATACAGAGGAAACCCGAAGATGCCACCGAAGAATATCTGAAAGTGGCCTATCTTTATTCAGAGAACAATGATTTAGCGGTTAAGGCGCTTCTTAGGGTAGCTAACATTTATGAAGGTAAGGAGAATTATAAAGAGGCAGTCAATGTTTATAAAAGAGTTGCTGCCTTAAACGTTGAGGAATCAAAATACGCACAGGAGAGAATAGACTGGATTAGAGAGCATGTAAAATAAATGGCATATCGCTAATCGCATATCATTTTTACGATAAGCGATATGCGCTAAGCGATAAGCAAACAAAGGGAGGATTAAATGGAATTATATAAAATGAGCCTATGGCAGATATTTATCGCTGGCGGTCCGGTAATGTGGCCCATACTTTTGTGCTCCATTTTTGCACTGGCAATAGTCTTAGAGAAATTCTGGCACTTGCATAAAATAAACATAGATACCCAGGAATTTTTAAAAAAGATTCTGGATAAAATAAAACACCATGAAACCAAAGAGGCATTACAGATCTGCGATAATACCAAAAGCCCGATAGCCAACATATTAAAGGCAGGGATTTTGAAATATGACCGGCCGCGGCCGCAGATTATTGAGGCGATTGAAGACGCATCCTTATATGAGATACCGCGTATAGAGAAAAACTTAACTACGCTTGCTACCATTGCCCATGTCTCACCGCTTTTAGGGCTATTGGGTACGGTTACAGGGATGGTGAGATGTTTTCAAACCATCCAGGCAAAGGCCACAAGTTTTCATCCCGTATCTCCGGGCGATTTGGCCGGAGGCATATGGGAGGCGCTTTTGACTACGGTTGCCGGTTTAATCGTAGCAATACCGACGTTCATAGTTTATAATTACCTGGTCAGCAGGATAAATAATTTCATTTTAGAGATGGAGGAGGCTTCCACGGAATTAGTGAACTTCCTTACAGAATACACGAAAGAAGCCGGAATGGAGATTAAATATGAGATTTAAAGGCCGCATGGAGTTAGAGCACGGGCTCAAGCAGATAGATATAGCACCGTTGATAGATATTGTATTTCAATTGTTGATATTCTTTATGCTTACCTCCAGTTTTGTGATGCAGCCTGGGATTAAAGTGAATTTGCCAAAGGCGGTAACCAGCGAAGTAGTGAAATATGAGAACATAGAAATAATGGTAACCAGTGAAAGCATAATCTATTTGAACGGCAGGATTGTGACCATGCAGGAGATGAAGCAGTTTTTCAAACAGGCAGCTAAAAGGAACCAGTCAATTTTAATCAAAGCAGATAAGCGCGCCGCTTTAGGCAGGGTGGTAGAAATCTGGGATATGGCAAGAGACTTAGGGATTACCCAGATAAATATTGCCACAAACCAAGAATGACGAATCAAATCTTGCCGAGAACCATAATCATCTCTTTGTTGGGGCATCTGGCTTTTTTTAGTATTTTTAACCTTTCCTTCGGGCAAAAAATCTCTCCCATGAATTATGTTTCTGTTTCTTTCTGGGGGCAGGTACTGTATAATTCCCAATTTTCCTTAAACCAGCCAAAAGAGACTAAACAATCGCCTTTACTAAAGATACCGGATACCTCAACCTTGAATAAAATTAAGGAAGAGCCATTTCTATCTGCAAGATACTACCTGAAACCTTCTCTGGCCGTAGCATTTAATACCGAAAAGGGAGCCTTTAGGGGGAAAAATGCCCCTTTGCCTTTTCCCTTAAAGAGAAAGGAGCCGCAGATTATATTTCATCCCCTGCTGCCGTACAGTTTTACTCTTTATTTTAAAGATAGGCAGGTAGCACATGTTGAATTGATGTTTAAACTTTCTTCAGGCAGCCTGCACAAATCCATAGAGATTAAAAGAAAGCTTTCTTCCGGTAACCTGGAGGTTGACCTCTTGAGCGCCCGTTATATAGGGCATTATCTTTTCATACAGCAGGCAAGATTTGCACCCAATCGCTGGCAGAGCGTAAAGATTGACCTAAGTGAGGCCACAACTTATGGAACGGAGTGAACATAAGTTGTCTGGCCTAATTCGCACAATAACTTACTCACATTATCATGTTCGTAAGTTATGTGCTCATTAACAATGATTAACGTAGATTTTTCCTTAGCCATAGCACTCTACATTTTTATTTTCTTAAATGCGGTACTTATTGCCTGGTTGTTCAGCAAGAAACAAAAAGATAAAGATTTGACGCTGGATCCGCGTTTCATCTGGTTTTGTTCTATCTGCACCTATACCTATATTAATACCAAGGAAGAGGTAATTTCAATTTGTCCCCGTTGCGGAAACTACAATAAGAAATAGTTGTTGACAAAAAAATTATTGCCTATAAAATATTTCTTGAAGGAGATTAAATGATTACTGAAATCGGAATAGTAGCAGGAGACATCTGGCATTTTTTAGACCAGCACGGAGAAGTTAGTCTATCCAGCCTAATCAAGGGCATAGATAAGCCGCGTGATAATGTCCTGATGAGCTTAGGGTGGTTAGCCAGGGAAGGCCACGTAGTCGTGCAACAGGTTAACGCAGAGTACAAGATATCCTTACGGAAGAATGATTAAAATCAACAGGCAAAAAAGAGGGGTTGTTTTAGTGGTGGTTTTAGGGATAATTCTTGTGGCGGTTTTCCTGGCAAACGTTGTTTTAAATATCATAGGTTCACACCCCAGGCTTACCCATCATCAGATTAGCCGCATCCAGGCATACTATGCTGCCTGGGCTGGCGTAGCCTATACCTATGACCGCCTGACAGCAGGCGCCTGGTCTGTTCCCACTTCCAGCACTTGTACTACTCCGCCACCGCTTAATGATTCTGATTTCCCAACCTCAATTGTAGGTCAAAACGTAAATATTAGTATTTGCAACCGCAGTCTTTGTCCTACGCCAGTTCCTACAGGAGTTAACGGCTGCATTGTAGCTAGAGTTGAGTATACCTATACCCCGTAACCGTAAGAAAAGCCTACCAAATTTATTATAATCTAAGTAAATCTATTATAAAATTATATATCTAGATTTCATTCTTTTTTTTACCTGGTTACACCCTTTTGCACACTAATTAACGTTATAATCTAGGTAAGTTTATTATAATATTGCATTGCTAATATTATCTACCCTTTTGATATAAGTAAGTTTGAGTAAGAATAGTTAAAAAAACACTTGACAAAATAAATATTTTGTGTTCTAATTAAAACCAATGTTGTTTTTACGTAAAAAGAGGAAAGATATATGACAAGGCTTATCGACGTTGATGAATTAGCAGATTATTTAAAACTGCGCAAGCAAACTATATATAACTGGCTGCATCAGGGAAAAATCTCTGGCATAAAGATGGGAGGAGTCTGGAGATTTGACCGCAAAGAAGTTGACAATTGGCTCAAGAGTAAAAGGCGTTTGCCCAAGACTGGAGAAAAGCAATGAGCGTGCTAGCAGTATATTTCGGGCCCCAGACTATCAGTATTGCGGAAAGCAAAGGGAAGACACTGCTTAAGCAAATTCAGATACCTACAAGTTCAACAATTCCCGCTGCCGAAGCAGAAGAGAGTGCCTCGCAGGAAGTAAAAACAACCGCGCTTTTTAAGGATTTGTTGAGAAGGAATAATATCCAGGCGAAAGAAGCAGTAGTCTGCCTCTCCGGCAAAGATTTAATCATACGCAACTTCGAAATACCCCCCTTACCAAAAGAAGAACTTGCCAGGGCAGTGATGTTTGAGATAAAGAAGTTTATACCTTTTAAAGTCGAAGACCTGGTTTCGGATTTCCAGGTAGAGCTGGACAAGAGGAGCCGTACAAACCAGGTGCTTTTTATAGGAATAAAGAAAGAAATACTAAACAAATACCTCTATCTTTTTAAACAATTGAATTTAAAGGTTAGCGCAATAGAATATTCTGCTTTTAGTGCCTTTCGCTCTCTTAATCTGACAGGAGCCAATTCCAGGGGCGTAATCGGATTAGTGAATGCCGATATTAAAGGAGGAGATGAGGTTAATTTTACGGTTTTAGAGAATGGTTTTCCTCTATTTAGCCGTGATATTACCCTGGCTGCCGCAGGCGCAGCAGAGGCTGAGGAGGCAGATTCCGGAATGGCTTTGGAGAAATTAAAGACAGAAATACGCATCTCTTTGGATTATTACTACCGTAAATTCACTACTAAAAAAATCCAGAAGATTTTTTTCCTTTCAGACCTTCAGTTTTTTACAGATATAGAGGCGTTTATGAAAGAACTCAGCTTGTCTAGCCAGCTTATAGATTTCACCAAAATTACCGGAAAGCAGGCCCCTTATTCCTTAAGCCTTATCAAGGGGTATTGTGCGTCTTTAAATAAGGCAATCAAGAGTGGTTTAAAAGTAAATTTGTTGGCTGTTTCTCAGAAGGAAATAGTCCAGAAGGAAATGGGCGCGCAGCTAGAGGTAGGTTCTTTGCTTGAAGGCATAAGATTGGATTATAGGGCAGTTGTTTTTGGCCTTTTGATTTGTGCTGCTGTATATGGCTATACTTTCTATCATAAGCAGCAGTTTCAAGAGGAGATTAATAAAATTCTCAGATTAAGGCCTGAGGTAACTACAGTAGACCCGAATCTTAGTTATGACGAATTAACTAACAGAGAGTCTGAATATCAACGAAAATTAAATAATCTGGATAAACTAATAAAGAACCAGCTGTATGCTACTAAGCCCCTTGATATCATACCCAGGCTTATGCCGGAGGGGATGTGGCTGAGGGATTTTTCGTTCTCTAACCAAGAAGAAGACAGGATAGAGCTGAACTTGGAAGGGGTGATTTATTTAGGTGACAGCAATAAGGAGCTCACTGCCGTAAACTCATTTATTTCAAATTTAAAAGAAAACCAGGAATTCTCAGGTTATTTCAAGGATATAAATATAGTCTCAGTAGAAAACGAGACTTCGGGTAAGTTAAACATGACCAGATTTAGCATCTCCTGCAGAACTTACAGGCCAAGAAGGGAAGAAAATTAATATGGAACTGACGGTATTGGTTGATAAACATAAAAATAAACTCCTCAATATTGCCGTAATCATATTAGCCTTAATACTTACCTATAATATTTACAAGCAATACCTCGCTGACAAGGCTTCATTAGAGCAGAAAAAAGAGATGGAGCTAAAAAAGAGAACGGCTTTAGAAAATATCAGCCAGCTGGAATTAAAGATTCAATCCTATCAAAATCTCCTTAGCGAAAAAGGGGCAAGCGTGCTCATCAACAACATCAATAGCCTTGCAAAGGATTCTGGCGTTAAGATTATTTCTGTCAGGCCAGCCGAAAAAGTGCAGGAAGAAGAATATATAAAATTTCCCTTTGAGCTGGTGATTAATGCGCCCAGTTATCATGCTGTGGGAAACTTTGTGAGTAAATTGGAGAGCTCACCCGAGGTCTTTTTGGTAGAAGTCGTGAAGATCAGACAGGATTCCGGTGAAAAAAGTTTGAGCGCGGATTTGAGGGTAACAAATATCGTACTGGGGAATAAAAAATGAAATTTGTCATAATAACCTTATTTATGCCCGCGTTTATTTTTAACTTTTTTATAAGTTCTGTGTTTGCCACGCAGGCAGATGAATACCAAAAAATAAAAAAATTACAGGAGATGGAGGAGCAGCCTTCAGTAGAGATGATTACGAGGCCCTATATTGAATATCGCGCAGAAAGCGAAGGAATAAGGGATCCTTTTAGGGGACTGGATCAAACATTAACCTCTGAAGGAACGACTATGCTTCCT
This sequence comes from Candidatus Omnitrophota bacterium, assembly GCA_028687345.1. GTDB lineage: Bacteria > Omnitrophota > Gorgyraeia > Gygaellales > Profunditerraquicolaceae > JAQUAH01. The sequence goes on from JAQUAH010000008.1 coordinate 18,057, forward strand.
GTAGAAAATCAGGAACCGCTGCCTACTCTTACGGTGCAGGGTATAGTTTGGGGTGCGCGTTTCCCGCAGGCAATTATTAATAATAAAGTGGTGAAAGCAGGAGATACAATAGAAGGGAAGGTTAAGATAGTTAATATAGATAAGGAAGGCGTAATGGTAATTTTTAATGGCAGGCAATATAACCTTGCTGCTCCCGCAGCAGGCTACTCGTCCGATAATAAGTCAAAGGAGGATAGCAATGAAAAGAATTTTTAGTTTAAATGTATTTATTTTTTTATTTATTACTCTCTTTCTTCCTGAACTAAATGCGGATTCAAGGCTGACCTTTCCTGACGCAGAGCCCACTATCTCGATGGATTTTCAGGATGTGAACCTGAAGGATATTTTAAAGGTATTATCAATCCAATCAGGCCTGAATTTTATAGCTTCTGAAGCAGTGCAGGACAGGAGGGTAACCCTTTATCTGGATAAAGTGCCTCTTAAAGTGGCTATGGATAAGCTATTCGCGGCGAATAATCTTTCTTATGAATTAGAACGGGATTCCAATATTTTTGTTGTCAAAGACTGGGGCAAGGCGGCTATGGAGACCATTACGCGGGTCTTTTATTTGAAGCATGCCACGGTTTCTACCTCATCCTTAAAGGAAGACATGGCTGATAAGCTTAAACCCACTCAGGCAAGTACCGGAGGAGGCCTTGGCGGAGCCATTGCAGGAGTTGGCGGCAGCGGAGGCGGAGGCGGTGAAGGCAAATGGGCGATAGAGAAAGATACCGGAATTACTACAGCAATAAAAAAACTTCTTTCTGATCAGGGCTCAATAATTGAAGACTTTCGTACTAACAGCCTCATTGTTACGGATACTCCTAACCGCATGCCTGTGATTGCCCAGGTAATTGCTTCTTTGGACATAGCGGTCCCGCAGGTCCTCTTAGAAGTAGAAATGCTTGATGTAAGCAAAAACGCGGTGGATAAATTAGGATTTGACTGGACACGGGCAGGAAAATTTGAGATGAGCATAACTTCTGCTGCCCGCAGCACAGGATTTCCTTTTGCACATTTTTGGCCTGGATCAAATGCAGCAGGAGGCACGGGTTACAGTACCGGCACAGTAAACTTTAATAACCCTACTATTGCCCTTGATTTTTTAAGCACTCAAACAGATACGAAATTCCTGGCTAGGCCGAGGCTACGTACGCTAAATAACGAAACTGCTGAAATTAGGATTGCTACTAATGAAGCTATAGGCGTAAATACCACTACTCAGGGAACTACTACAACCCAGGCTACAGCAGAAAGAACAGAGACCGGCGTGTTACTGAGAGTAACGCCGCAGATTATTCCCGAGACCGGCGAAATTACCATGTTAATTTTCCCTAAAATTTCCGAGGCATCTTTAGGAAGCGCTTTTGTTATCGGCGGCGCTAGCTATCAATTTAAGGACCCTGAAGAGCGTAGTACCAAATCATTAGTCAGGGTAAAAGACGGAGAGACCGTAATCTTGGGAGGCATGATTCGCAACGAATATAATTACACTAATTCTAAAATCCCTTTTTTAGGAGATTTGCCGATAATCGGGATGTTCTTCAGGCATAAAGGATTGAGCTCAAGTTCAACTGCATCTGATAAGAATAAACAGCGTGAATTGCTGGTTTTTATCACACCGCACATTATCAAGGATACGCCGGAAATTCAACTTACCCAGACAAAAAAGCTTGCTTCTCTTCCTGAGAGGGAACAGGAGACCGTTTCTGCGCCAGGCAGGGAATCGGCTATTAAGACTAGTATCGAAACTTTTGAGAAAAAGAGATAGGGGCCGTATAAATAGGACAGCTTCTCGATGAAAAAACAGGGACGGTTCTGAAAAATGATCACGGCTTTCAGAACCGTCCCTATACTGTAATGGCTAAAGAAAAATATCTTAGGTTAGGCGAGCTTTTAGTTAAGGAGGGCTTAATCAGCGAGAGCCAGCTTGAAAAGGCAGTGAGCGTGCAAAGGCAAGAGGGCGGCCGCATGGGTGAGGTTTTGGTAAAGCTTGGCATGGTAAAGGAAGAGCAGATGGTGGCAGTGCTAAGCAAACAACTGAATATCCCCTATTTTTCACTTGGCACCGGGATGCTTAAGCCGATAGTCGGGCAAGAGTTAGAAAAGCTGATTACACAGGATTTTGCCCTGAGAAATTCCCTGCTTCCTCTCTCGCGGACACTCCAATCACTCACCGTGGCTATGTCTGACCCTCTGGATTTTATACTTATTGATAACCTGAAGAAACTGACCGGCTGCGACATAAACCCCGTAATCGCCACGAAATCAGATATTACAAAATCAATTGAGGAATTTTACGGAAAGTCCGCTATGCTTAAGGAAGCAGTAGATGCAAGCTATGACCTTACAGCTGATACATTGCCCTTTGAAACAGAGGGGGCTGATGAAGAGTTAAGCTTAGACAAATTAGTTGCCAGGGCTGAAGAGGCGCCTGTGGTGAAACTGGTAAATTTAATCATTCGCCAGGCAATTAATGAACGCGCATCAGATATTCATATAGAGCCATTCAGGGAAAGGATATCCCTGAGATACCGCATTGATGGCAAGCTTTATGAAATACCCCCTCCTGCCAGGCACCTGCACCTGCCGATTGTCTCAAGGATAAAGATACTTGCCAAATTGGATATCGCAGAAAAAAGGCTTCCTCAAGACGGAGCGATTATGGTGAAGATTGATGAGAGGCCGATAGATATCAGGCTTTCTATTATCCCTACGATTTACGGAGAGAAGGCGGTTTTGAGGATATTGGACCGCGGCAATGTGGTTTTGGATTTGGGCCGCATGGGTTTTGATGCCAAGGAATTAAAGCTCATCCGTGAGACAACCATCAAGCCTTATGGCTTAGTTTTTCTTACCGGGCCAACAGGCAGCGGAAAGACTACTACCTTATATGCTATTTTAAATGAAATAAAGAACCCCACAAAAAATATTATTACCATAGAAGACCCTGTGGAATATAAATTGGAAGGGATTAATCAGGTGCAGGTAAAGCCTGAAATCGGCCTTACCTTTGCCTCTGCCTTGCGTAGTTTCCTGCGGCAGGATCCGGACATAATGCTTGTAGGAGAAGTAAGGGATTTAGAGACAGCCCAGATTTGCATCCGCTCTGCCTTAACTGGGCATTTGGTATTAAGCACCCTGCATACGAATGATGCGCCTCAGGCAGTAAGCCGGCTTCTGGACATAGGTATCGAGTCTTATATGGTTGCCCCTTCACTTTTAATGGTGATAGCCCAGCGCCTGGTAAGAAAATTATGCCCTGATTGCAAAGAGGCATATGAGCCTACGCCTGAGGAGATAAAAAACATAAAGATAAATGCAGAGTTAATTTATAAACCGAAGGGTTGCCAGAAATGCGCCAATATAGGATATAAAGGAAGAGCCTGCGTCGGAGAAGTAATGGTTGTAGACCAGGAGATAAAGGATTTGATTAACCAGAGGGCATCCTTCCAGAAAATCAGAGAGGTAGCCCGCGCTCATGGGATGCAGACGCTTTATGATTCGGCAATTAAAAAAGTAGAAGAAGGCACAACTTCTTTAGAAGAGGCGCTTTCAGTTACATTGGGAGCAGATTAATGGCAAGGTATTATTATATAGCAAGAAATAAATCAGGAAAAAAAGAGTCAGGCGTAGAAGAGGCTTCAGGCAGGGAAGAGGCGATTAATCGGCTTCAGAATAAGGGTTTGATTATACTGAATGTCTATAGCGAAGAAAAAGGCGCCCTCGGTTTAAAAGAAGAGGTAGTTGCAAAGACAAAGTTTAAACCAAAGCATTACCGTGTTACCTCAGACGATTTAGTGCTATTCTGCCGCCAGTTGTCTACACTCCTGGGAGCTGGCGTGACAATTTTAAAAAGCCTAGATATAATTTCGCAGCAGGTTTCAAGCAGGCGGCTTTTCAACGTAATCAGGGGGCTGCAAAAGGATATGGAGGGAGGATTTAGCCTTCATGATGCCCTGGCAAAATACCCGGATGTATTTTCGGATTTATGGATTAATCTAGTGGAGAGCGGTGAAGCCAGCGGTAATCTGGCAGTGGTGTTAGGCCGTTTAGCCACGTATCTGGAGCGCAATGCAGCGTTTAAAGCCAAAATCATCTCTGCCTTGATTTATCCGGCTATCCTTGTCTGCGCCGGGACCGGCGCGCTGTTTTTTATGGCTATCAAGATTATTCCCAGTTTTACCGAGATATTTAAAGGGTTCAATATAGAGCTGCCTTTGCTAACCAAAGTACTCATTGTCTTTAGCGATTTTCTGAGGACAAAATTCCTTATTCTCGTAATAACAATTGGTATTGTAATCTTTCTATTCAAGAGGTATATCAAGACAAGCGCCGGCCGAAGGCGCTATGAAAGTTTTAAATTCAATTTACCTGCAGTTGGAGAATTCTTCCGTGCCATTGTCATAGAGCGGTTCTCCTCTGAAATGTCTACTTTGCTTGAGAGCGGAGTCCCGATATTGTATTCTTTGGAGATTACCGAACATAGCGTAGGCAACCTGACTACCGCAGATATTATTCACCGCATTAAAGAGGATGTACGCAATGGAAAGCCATTAAAGGAGCCGATGGAAAAAAGCGGTTTTTTTGAGCCGCTCGTAGTGCAGATGGTGGCTATCGGAGAAGAAATAGGCGAATTGCCGCAGATGTTTAAGAAGATAAATACTTTTTATCAGGAATATTCCGAGACGTTTCTAAACCGCTTTGTCGCGCTCTTTGAGCCGGCGATTCTTCTGGTCATGGGTACAGCCATCGGCATCATGGTGGTGGGGATGTTTCTGCCCATCTTTCAGATAGCCAAGATCGGAGAGTAATAAATTATTGACAAAAATTTTTTTTCAATTACAATAAAAAAAGGAGGTGAAAATTTCGTCAGGAGAAAAAGGCTTAATCTTTAAAGAAATAGAAAAAGAAAGGAGAATAAAAGATGCGTAAAGGTTTTACGTTAATCGAATTAATCGTAGTTGTTATAGTTATCGGTATTTTAGCTACCATTGCTGTACCACAGTATATGAGAGCCACTGAGAGAGCAAAAGGCGGTAAGGCAAGGCATGCTTTAGGCGTGCTTGCCTCAGCAGAGAAGATGTATCGCGCAGATAAAGATACATATATGCCTGCTGCAGCTGGTGCCCTTAACAATAGTACGGGTCTTGGCGCATATGTAGAAATGGCAGATATTGATACCGATTCTACAAGTACTACCGGCGATTGGGCAATCGCGACAACCGGTGCTGTCAATGGTTTTACTGCTACAGCCACAAGAAGAAGAGGCCCTAATAATAACGAGACCATTACCTTAAACCATAATGGCAGTTGGGGAGGAACTTTTACTCCGTAGAATTTATCAGTATTATGAAAAAAGGATTTACGTTAATAGAGTTGATTATAGTGGTGGTAATCATTGGGATTTTGATGACATTTGCCGCTCCCCAGTATTTGATTACCAAAGAAAATGCCCTGGATAAAGAAGCCCAAGCTAACCTTGGGCTTCTCCAGGCAGCGCAGAGAGTTTACAGGATGGAGCAAACGATATATTATGGAGGTTCAGGAGTTAGTGACCCTACAACTATAAATACAAATCTCAGGGTGCAGTTGAATCCTACTAACTGGACATATACAGTTTATGGAACCGGTAATTGCCGGGCTGTACGCACCAGGGGCTCAAGGATTAGGACCTGGACTCTGACTATCGCTGCTACAGCCCCTACCTGTTCAGGCGTTTGTCCTTAACTTATAATGAAGAAAAAAGGTGCCAGTTTATTAGAGATACTAATTTCAATGACGCTTTTAGCCGCGATTATGGTTGGTCTTATGAATGTCGTCGTTTCAGGAAAAAGGCTGATTCTGCACAGCCGCTCCAGAATGGGCGGAGGAGAATTAGGCAAGGTTTTTGTAGATTTTTTTCCCTCTTTTGTTTCGGCTAGTGAGTGGCAAGGGCCTCCGTTCAATGATTATTTTGTTACCAATCCGCTTTCAAAAAGGGCATGCCCCTCATGCAACCATCCCGGAGGACACGCAGAGTTCGGAGCAGACCTCGGGAGCCCCCATACACTACCCGGAGGCGTAGGCTACACTTCTTCTTATCAGATAAGCGACGTACCCGGCTTTCCTAATTATCCCATGCGTAAAGTCAGGCTAAACATAAACTGGACCAGCCCGCGACCTTTCTAATCAATGGATAAGAGATTACGCTCAGTTACATTCCTGGAATTAATGATTGTTTTAATTTTAATGTCAGTGCTGGTGTTAAGTTATCATGCCATTGATATTTTTACGCGGCACCAGGTAATCAGCTCCAGCCGCATAGCCAAGATTCAGCATGACGTATCTGTAGCCTTAGAGCATATAAATAAAAATGCGGTACTTGCAACCGGAAATGAAGTAGCAGGCGGCGCAAATACAGTGGTAAGAGCAGTTGTCTCACAGGCGAGTTTTCATATTGATAGGACAGGCCATGACAGCGTAGCAGATACCTGGATTGCCTATCGCCTGAATACCACCAGCCATCAAATCCAGTTTTGCCCGACGTGTTCAAGTGCTGCTTGCGGAACTTGCACTCCTACCTGGGGGTCAGACCCTGTCAATCTTATTTCCGAACACATAGTCAGTTTTGTGCCCGCTAAAATACATAATCCTATGGCAGAGAATTTTATTAATGTGACAATCTGTGCCTGCTGGAATCCCAATACCGGAAACTGCGCAACTCCCACCGTTGATAACCCCTGTGTCACTATGGATGCCAGGGTATATTTTCCTTCCATCTCGTTTAATTAACAAACCCATTCTAAAATAATACACCACAGTTGTTTTCTATTGCCAACCCAGATAAATTATGTTAATTTAGACAGGGACGGTTCTGACGAGACAGGGACGGTTCTGATATAACGTAACATGTTATCAGAACCGTCCCTAGGAAAGCTTCAGAACCGTCCCTAATTTGACGGGGCTGTAGCTCAGTTGGGAGAGCACCTCGTTCGCAACGAGGGGGTCGGGGGTTCAACTCCCCCCAGCTCCACCAAATTTTTCCGACAAGGAAAAATTTGGTGGCACTAAAGCGAGCGTTAAGCGCCCCGGCAAGGGGCGTAGCGAGCGTAGTGCCTAAGTTGTTATTTTTCCGACAAGGAAAATTATGAAAAAGCACTTAAAATTATTTTCTGGCTTTTTACTACCCCTATGCCTAATCCTCTCCTGTTTTTATATACCTTATAACCGTCTTTTTACCAGTCTAAATTCGGCAGAAGCCTTAAAAGAAGCGCTATTTTATGAAAAATTAGAGAATAATAAGCTCGTCCAGTGTAAACTCTGCCCGCGCCAATGCATTATACCAAACGGTAAACGCGGCTTCTGCGAGGTAAGAGAGAACCGGGATGGTATTCTCTATACCATGGTCTATGCCAAGCCCGTGAGTATGACCTTAGATGACCCAATTGAGAAAAAGCCTTTATTTCATTTTTTCCCCTCAACTCTTACCTTTTCTGTGGCTACTGCAGGGTGCAACTTAAGATGCAAATTCTGCCAGAACTGGGAGATTTCACAGAGGCGGCCTGAAGAGTTGGATTATGTTTATCTTGAACCGCAGGATCTAATAAAAAAATTAAAGGCATCGGGTAGACCTACCATTGCCTATACCTATTCAGAGCCTACGATATTCTATGAATATATGCTGGAGGCCGCAAAATTAGCCAGAAAAGAAGGCTTAAAGAACATTATGCACTCCAGCGGCTATATAAATGAGGCGCCGCTTCGGCAATTAGCCAAATACCTCGACGCTGCCAACATTGATTTAAAGGCCTTTACAGATGATTATTACGTCAAAATGTCTGAGGCTACATTAGAACCGGTATTGAGGAGTTTAAAGGTTTTAAGAGAAGAAGGGGTGCACCTGGAGATAACCACCTTGATTTTACCAGGGTTTAACGATGATGAAGATTCGATGATTAAGATGTGTTTGTGGATAAAAGAGAATTTAGGGGAAGATACGCCATTGCATATCTCGCGTTTCTTCCCCATGTATAAGATGATTAGCCTTAATCCCACCCCCGTAGCTACCCTGGAAAGGTTAAGGCGCCTTGCCATGGATTGCGGTTTAAAATATGTATATATAGGTAATGTAGCAGGGAGCGCAGCAGAAAATACCTATTGCCCAAAATGCAAAGAATTGCTTATTGAGCGCAGGGGCTATTTTATTTTACAAAATAACATTATTAATGGAAAATGTAAATTTTGCCAGGAAAAGATTGCAGGTATTTGGAATTAATCTTTTGGGCTTGAGGGCAATTTGCTTAGCTTTTTGCCTATGGCTTATAGCTATAAACGCAGCCGCGTCCACAGAGGTTAAATTGCCTAATGTAGCAGGTGTTTTTTATCCGGATAACCCGCAAGAGTTATCGCAGATGATAGACCGGTTTCTGGAGAAAGCAAAGCCGGCATTTGAAAATCAGGATATTTTTGCCTTGATTTGCCCGCATGCAGGTTACGGGTTTTCAGGGCAGGTGGCAGCCTCGGGCTACAAGCTGATTAAATCCAGGCCTTACAAAACAGTGATTGTAATTGCGCCCAGCCATCATTACGGGTTTAATGGGTTCTCTATTTATCCAAAAGGCTCATTTCGCACTCCCCTGGGAGATTTGGAGATAGACGAGGAATTTACCCAAAGGCTACTTAATAAAGAAGAGGAAATTTCATTCAGGCCAGCTGCTTTTGAAAAGGAGCATTCCATAGAGGTGCAGCTTCCTTTTTTGCAGAGGACGCTTCAAGGATTTAAGATTGTCCCAATAGTAACTGGTGATGTTACGCTTTCAAATTGCCGCAAATTTGCAAGCCTGCTTAAGGATACTATCGGCCAGCGCCAAGATGTCCTGGTAGTTGCTTCAAGCGATATGTATCACGGATACGATTATCAGGAAGCAGAAGAAGTTGATAAAATAACTTTATCTTATTTGAAAAATATGGATGCGCAAGGTTTATATTACGGATTACGCGAGGAGAAATTACAACTCTGCGGAGGTTTTGGAGTGGTGGTTACGCTGATTTTGTCCAAGGAACTAAGGCATAATAAGTTAGAGGTTCTAGAATATACAAATTCAGCCAAAGTTAGCGATAAGAAAATTAAAGGCACCTGGACAGTAGGATATGTTAGTTGTGTCATCGGTGCACAGGCGAGAAAAGAAAAGGCTCAAGGACTAAGACAGGAAAAAAGAGAGGAAGCCATGCTAAACAAAGAACAGAGAAAAAGATTGTTGGAGATTGCCCGTAATTCCATAGAAACCTATTTGAAAACACACAAGAAATTGGAAGTAACTGAAAAAGACC
>JAQUAH010000009.1 GCA_028687345.1 Candidatus Omnitrophota bacterium
CCGGAACACCCGTTGGTAAAAGAGATTATTAAAGGTAAACCCCAGGAAAGAGAAGCCACCAGGTTCATTAATAGAGTAGCTCAAGAAAGCAAGGTAGTGCGGGAAGCTGGCGATGTAAAAAAAGAGGGTGTTTTTACAGGTAGCTTTGCCGTAAATCCGGTGAATAATGAAACTATACCTATTTGGATAGCTGATTATGTTTTAATGGAATACGGGACCGCAGCGATTATGGCTGTGCCAACGCATGACCAGCGCGATTTTCTTTTTGCCAAAGAGCATAAGTTGCCTATGCGGATTGTGATTCAGAGAGAAAAGAATAAAGAGCAGAGAATAGAAGAGTTGACCGAGGCTTATGAAGGAGACGGAATACAGGTTAATTCCGGAGAGTTTAACGGCCTCCCCAATCAGGAAGCAAAAGTTAAAATTGCCGAGTGGATGGAAAAGAAAGGGATCGGAAAAATTGAGACGCACTGGCGCTTGCGCGATTGGCTTATTTCCCGGCAGCGTTACTGGGGTACACCTATACCGATTATCTATTGCCAGAATTGCGGGGTTATCCCTGTGCCTTATGAGGATTTACCTGTAGAGTTACCCAAAGATGCGCCTTTTACCGGAGAAGGCGGAAGCCCCCTAAGCAAAGTAAAGGAATTTGTGAATGTAGTTTGCCCTAAATGTAAGGCGCAAGCACGCCGCGAAACAGATACCATGGCTACGTTCTTTGATTCTTCCTGGTATTTTTTAAGATTCTGCTCGCCAAAATTTGCTGGCGAACCTTTTGACAGGGAGGAAATCAGGTATTGGATGCCTGTTGACCAATATATCGGCGGGATTGAGCACGCTATTTTACATTTATTGTACTCGCGTTTCTTTACCAAGTTCTTTAAGGATTTGGGGATGATAGGTTTTAATGAGCCTTTCAGCCGGCTCCTGACACAGGGGATGGTTTTAAAAGAAGGCGAGGTAATGTCAAAGTCGCGTGGAAATATCGTTGACCCGGACGCCATCATTAAGAAATACGGAGCAGATGCCTTAAGATTATTTATCCTCTTTGCCGCACCTCCGGAAACAGAATTAGAGTGGGATGACAGGGGTATTGAAGGCGCATATAAATTTTTAAACCGCGTCTGGCGCATTCAGGAACGGCTTCTAGAAAAGGCAGATGCAAATTTAATCAAAGGTTTGCATAAGGCTATCAAGAAAGTATCGCAAGATTTTCAGGAATTTAAATTTAATACTGCCATTGCCAGCATCATGGAATTGACGAATGCTATTTATCAGTCAGGCGCAGACAAAGAAGTTTTTCAACAATTGCTCATAATGCTTAGCCCTATCGTACCGCATTTTAGTGAAGAACTCTGGGAATTATTAGGCAACAAAGGGAGTATCTTTAAGGCAAAATGGCCTACGTATGACCAGAAGTTTTTGATTGAAGAAAATATTACCCTGGTGATTCAGATAAATAGCAAGGTCCGTTCCAAAATAGACGTCCCTTCCGATACGAGCGAAGATGAACTCAAAAATTTAATCCTTTCCGATGAAAAGGTAAAATCCTGGCTGCAAAATAAAACCGTCAAAAAATTTATTGTCGTTCCCGGAAAACTGGTCAATATCGTTGCGTGATTCTTTAAAACCCCTCCGTTTGCTACTGCATTAACTCAACCAAAAATTAGAGTTAGATTTAGCCTTCTTTTGCGTCAATTAAGTGAGGACATAATTTATGGAGCTTCGGTCTGGGCAGGTAAGCGAACATAAATTATGTGTCCGAACTTACTTGACATTTTCCCATAAATATCAGGCTTAAAATGTCAAGGCCAATAGGGTATTTTTATGTTTAATCTCACCCATGAAGAGAAAAAAGTCGTTTTATTTTTAATCAGCATAGCCTTAATCGGAACAGGTATAAATTTTTGTTTAAAGGTCAAATCACCCATAAAAAAATTTATTCTTACCGATATCAATATCGCAAAGATAAATCTTAATACCGCAAGCCTCCAGGATTTGTTGGAGAGCCGCGCCTTAAGCAAAAGATTAGCCAAGGAAATCATTGAATACCGTCTTGCTCACGGAGGATTCAGCGACATTGAAGAATTAAAAGAAATAAAAGGGATAGGTGAGTATAAATATGAAAAATTGAAGGAACTATTCTTTGTTAAATGAAAAGCCCCCTGGTAATCTTAACGCTGAATTTTATTTTCGGCATACTTACCGCAGGCATAGTCAAAATCAATTTTTTATCAGCATTTTTCCTGTCAGGACTGTTTTTAATCTCTGCTTCATTTTCGCTAAAAAAAGAATTCTTCTATAATTTCTCCCTGTCTCTTTGCCTCATTTTTCTGGGCTCCTGCGCCTATATTAATACCTGCGTTTTTCCAAGATGCCACATATCCAGATTTTTATACTACAAAAACAATTCTCAAACGATAAGAGGGATTGTCAACAATGAACCTGTAACAAGGGGGAATAAAACATCTTTCATTTTTAGGGTTACCGGTATTAAACTAGGCAGATATCAATATAATTGCTGCGGGGATATCCTTGTTTATTTAAAAAATAAAAAATTCTTGCGTTACGGAGAGGAATTAATTTTACGAGGGAATTTATACAGACCTTTTGCCTCTAGCAGTTATAAGAATTACCTAAGTAATCAAGGCATATTCTTCATTATGCGGATAAATTCAGGTTTTGATTTGGTAAGATTAAATAAAAACAAAGGGTCAATCTTTTACAGGGTTGCCTTGCGGCTGAAAGAAAAAGCAGGGGATATTATTTCCAGGCACTGTAATTCGCTAACTTGCGCCGTATTGGAGGCAATGCTGCTGGGAGAAAAAAGAAATGTCCCCCGCCTTATCTACAATTCAATGATGAAATCCGGCACAGTGCACATACTTGTGGTCAGCGGTTTTAATGTGGGCATAGTCGCATTCATCATTGTGTTAATGCTAAAACTGATAAGGGTGCCTAAAAAACCGCGCTACACCCTGGCAATCCCCTTATTAATACTCTATTGTTTTGTTACAGGCGCATCAACACCTGTGGTGAGAGCCACTGTAATGGCAATTGTATTTCTGCTTGGAGCCCTACTTAGAAGAGAAGCGGATATTTATAATTCCTGTGCAATAGCCGCAATATTTATATTAATGATTAACCCCAGGCAAATATTTGATATAGGGTTTCAGCTTTCCTTTAGCAGCGTGATTTCCATAGTCTATCTTTATCCCAAAATAAAATCCCTTTTGCGCATAGATGGGCTAAAAATAAAATCTCTTAAGATTATCATCGAAGGGGCACTGGTATCTCTCTCTGCGTGGCTGGGGACGCTGGGTTTGGTGGCATATTATTTCAGGATCTTTTCACCTATCACCGTAGTGGCAAATTTATTTATCCTGCCCTTATCCATTCTTATTACTTTATGCGGATTTAGCCTATTAGTGATGGATTTAACCCTTACGCAGCTGGCACCTCTTTTTGCCTCTACTGCTGAATTGGCAGTTACCCTGTTAATAAAGGTAAATTATCTTTTACTTAAGCCTCCCGGAGCCTGTCTCCATTTATAATTCCCGCCAATTAGCCCTTTGAGCCTCTTCGCACCTAACCTTGACAAATGCTGCAGGGTTGGTAAAATGCTTATTATGAGAACCAGCCTGGACGCTAAATCAGATTTTCTTTCCGGCAATGAGGCTTTAGCTCAAGGGGCATATGAAGAAGGCCTTGAGGTTGCCGCGTCCTATCCCGGGACACCTGCCACAGAAATATTAGAATACCTCTCTGGCTTTGCACAGATAGATTCCCAGTGGTCAGTAAACGAAAAAATAGCTTTTGAAGTAGCTTTATCTTCTGCAATCGCGGGCAAGCGCTCTCTTTACGCTTCCAAACATGTAGGCCTCAATGTTGCCATGGACCCTTTAATGACCTCAAGCTATACGGGAATCAACGCAGGTTTTATTGTAGTCACCTGCGATGACCCGGGATTACATTCTTCCCAGAATGAACAGGATAACCGCCTTATTGCCAGGATGGCAAAAATCCCGTTACTTGAGCCGGCAAGCCCCTCTGAAGCCAAGGCGTTTGTAAAGGAGGCATTTGAAATCAGCGAATGCTTTGATACGCCGGTAATACTAAGATTAACCACGAGGATCTCGCACACAAAAGAAAATATAATTCTTGGCAGGAGAAAAGAATCCGGGCGCAAGGATTTTAAGATTAATGCAGCTAAATACGTAATGGTCCCTGCCAATGCCTATAAAAGACATATAGAACTGGAAAAAAGATTAACCAGGCTCAAGGCTTATGCGCAAAGTTGCCCTTTGAACAGGATTGAACTTAAAAACAAGAAAATAGGTTTTATAACAAGCGGCGTTTCGTATCTTTATGTGAAAGAAATGTACCCCGATGCCTCCTGTTTAAAACTAGGGTTTACTTTTCCTTTTCCTGACGGCAAGGCGAGAAGATTTGCTAAATCAGTAAAAGAGCTTGTAGTCGTAGAAGAGCTTGAACCTTTTCTGGAAGAGCAACTGGCGATTGCCGGGATAAAATGCAGGTCAAAGCACCCTTCATTTCGTATCGGTGAGTTAAAGCCGGAATATATACCTTATATTGTGAAAGGGAAAAAGAAACCCGAGGAAGAGAGGAATGCCCGCAGGCCTGTATTGTGCCCGGGCTGCCCCCACCGCTTAGTTTTTGCTACGCTCAAGAAATTAAAAGTCGTAGTTACAGGGGATATAGGTTGTTATACTTTAGGAGCAGCTCCACCTTTAAGCAGCCTGCATACGTGTTTATGTATGGGCAGCGGGATTACTTTTTTTGAAGGATTCAGGCGCACAATAAAAGAGAAAGTTGTAGGGGTAATCGGAGATTCTACCTTTGTACATTCAGGGATTCCCGGGCTTATAAATTTAAGTTATAATCAAACTAAGGGCTTGGTAATTATCCTTGATAATGCCACTACTGCCATGACCGGAGCTCAGCCTCACCCTGCAACAGGAGTTACCATAAAGCAAGAAGTTACTAAAAAACTGATTTTAGAAGATGTATGCGTTGCCTGCGGGGCAGACCACGTGGACGTGGTTGACCCTTATAACATAAAAGGATTAGAAGAGTTGATTAAAAAGAGGTTAGGGGAAGATGCGCTTTCGGTCGTTATTGCGCGCCATCCTTGCAAGCTATTGAAAAGAGAAAAATCAGCCCCTACGCTTTATCTGGAAGAAAAATGTAAGAAGTGCTATCTGTGTATGGCTATAGACTGCCCGGCACTCAGGAAAAATGATGACGGCTCTATCAGCATTGATGCTGAATTGTGCGCGGCTTGCCGTCTTTGCGTATCGGTTTGTAATCCAAAGGCTCTACAAAGAAAATGAATGAATTTAAGACCATAAATATCCTCTTTTGCGGCACCGGAGGACAAGGCGTTTTAAAAGCAGCGGAGATTTGCGCCAGGGCAGCAATGCTGGAAGGTTTCCATGTAAAAAAATCCGAGGTGCACGGGATGTCTCAACGCGGAGGGTCAGTGGAATCACATTTAAGATTTGGCAGAAGAGTTTTTTCTCCTTTGATTCCTTATGGGAAAGCGGATTACCTTATTTCTTTTCATGAAGAAGAGCACAGGCGTTTGAAAAAAATGCTTAAACCAGGAGGCTCGGATTTGACAGGTTATTTGGAAAAGGCGTGCAGAGCGGCCAAAGATAAACGTTACCTGAATATTTTTCTTTTAGGGGTTCTCTCCAGCTGTTTATCCCTTAAAGAAAAAAGCTGGCTTAAGGCAATAGACAATGTTTTTCCGGCTAAAATATCATATGAGAACCGCAGGGTTTTTGCGCAAGGAAGGAAAGAGAAACTATGATCTGGAATGAAGAAATGGAATGTATGGGAAGTGAGGATTTGAAAAATATACAGTCCGAGCGCCTAAGGCAGATAGTGGACTATGTTTATAATAACTGCCAGGCATACAAGAATAAATTGAATGCCTGCGGAATAAGCCCCCGCAAGATAAAAACTATTTGCGATATCAACAAGCTCCCCTTTACTACAAAAGAAGACTTGCGCGATGCCTATCCCTTCGGGTTATTTTCTACTGCATCAAAGAATATCACGGAGATACACGTTTCAAGCGGGACAACAGGAAATCCGACGGTAGTAGGTTATACAAAAGAGGATTTAGAGCTTTGGTCAGAGGTAATGGCGAGGGTTTTAGCATTATCCGGCGCAGAGCCCAAAGATAAAATCCAGATTGCCTACGGATATGGATTATTTACCGGTGGCCTGGGTTTTCATTACGGCAGCCTGAAGATGGGGTTAACGATTATACCTGCTTCTTCGGGTCAAACCAAACGCCAACTGAAGATGATGCATGATTTCAAACCGCGCATTTTAGCTTGCACGCCTTCTTATTGTCTTTACATGGCAGAAGAAGCAAGGGAGATGAAGCTCGACCTGAAGAAAAGCAGCTGGGAGATAGGGATTTTTGGGGCTGAGCCTTGGAGCGAATCAATGCGTAAAGAGATAGAATCAACCTGGGATATGCTGGCTACAGATGTTTACGGCCTCTCTGAAATTATCGGCCCGGGAGTAGCCCAGGAGTGCCAGCACAAGAAGGGTTTACATATATTCTCGGATGTTTTCTATCCGGAGGTGATTAACCCAAAGACCGCCAAACCTGTCAGGGATGGAGAAGACGGCGAACTGGTAATTACAACTCTTACCAAGCAGGGATTGGCGCTCCTGCGTTATCGCACGCGGGATATTGTGAGTATAAAATACCAAAGGTGCCGCTGCGGCAGGACCAGCCCGCGTATCAGTAAAATCAGGGGAAGGACAGACGATATGATTATTATCAGGGGCATAAACGTCTTTCCTTCGCAGATTGAGCATGTGCTTTTGGGCATTGAAGGAACAAAGCCCCATTATCAACTCGTTGTAGACAGGAAGGCAGGGGAATTGGATGAGCTGGAGGTTCTGGTTGAGGTTGAAGAAAAGATTTTCTCCGACGAGGTAAAGGCCTTAAGAAACCTGGAAGAGAAAATCAGGAAAGAGATAGAATCAACCCTGGGAATTTTTGTTAAAGTAAAGCTGGTTGAGCCCAGGTTCATCGAGCGCAGTGAAGGCAAGGCCAAGCGCGTAATTGATAAAAGGATTATCTAAATTTAAATTCTTCAGCAAGAAAAATGGTTAAGGGCAATAAATCTAAACAATCAAAATTTCCCTGGTCATATATACCCTTTTTTTTCCTGTCGCTGGGCTTTTCGATTCTGATAGTCGCATTCTCTACTTTTCTTAGGACGCATAATACACATATACCAAATCCACTCGGCATTCCATTGACATGGATATTGGCCTTAGGTTTTTCTCTTTCCCTGTTAATCATTGAGAGGCTTGTTATTTCTTCTTTTAAATGTTCAATATGCGGGAGGGAGGGCAAAGATGTATTGCGGTACAGCAATAGAAAAACAAAACGTTTTTGCCGCACGCATATGATAGATGAATTTAAAAAAGAATTCTTGAAAATTCAAAATAAAATAGTGGTTATTTACCCTAAGCTTGAAGAGAAGCGCGGCTCTTCCTACACGTATCAGTATTATTCTTTAAGCGACCTCAAGAAATATAATCTTCAGGAAATTATAGGAGACCTGGTAACGCAGGGGCTAAATTCTATATCCGGGGCATGCGCAACGTGTAAGGCCGATGCACAGGTAGCATATTTTGGCGCGGATAGTTTTCGCTGGGAGCACAAAGGCGGGTCTGCCGGCTGGGAACTGCCGGCAATTGAAAAAATAAACCACACTGCAGAGATTCTCTGTACAAGGTGTGTTTTGGATTTGATTCTTCCTTCATTAAGGAATTTCAAAGGCAATTTTGAGGAGCCGGTAGTGCTTCATTATGCAGGGGAGGGTATTTTTTTACCGTGGCAGGTGTAAACATTGCAAAGAAAAGGGGGTAGAAATGAAGATAACGCAGATTTCGGTATTTTTAGAGAACCGCAAGGGCAGGCTCTATGGAGTTTGCTCTCTTTTAGGAAAAAATAGGATTAATATCCGGGCTTTAACCATTGCCGAGACGCAGGATTTCGGAATCTTGAGGATGGTGGTGGATAAGCCGGAAGAGACGTTAAAGATTTTAAAGAAAAGTGGCTTTGTGGTACATTTGACAGATATCGTAGCCGTGGAAGTAGAAGATAAGCCGGGCGGCCTGGCAGGCATATTAAAGATCCTTTTTGACAATAATCTTAACGTGGAATATGTATATGGTTTTCTGGAAAAATTCTCTGATAATGCGCTTTTGGTTATGCGTTTTGAAGAGCCGGACAGGGCTATTGAAATCCTAAAGAAGAAAAAAATCAGGGTGGTAGGGAAAGAGGAAATTACGGATTTGTAATATGGAAGCTTACTATTGGAATAAAGAATTAGAGACCATTGACCAGGCTTCTTTGGAGGATTTACAGTTAAAACTCCTCAGAGATACTGTGCAGGCTGCCTTAAAGACGCCCTTTTATCGTAATCGTTTGAAAAAGGCCGGGATAAATTCTGGCGATGATATCAGGAGCCTTCAAGATTTACAGAGGATACCCTTTACTACAAAAGATGACTTAAGGGAAGGTTATCCTACCGGACTCCTGGCAGTTGACCTGGCAGAGGTAGTGCGCATTCATACCTCAAGCGGCACTACAGGCACGCCCACTGTGATTTATCATACCAAAGAAGACCTGGATAACTGGACAGAGCTGGTTTGTCGTTGTATTGTTGCCACCGGAGCCACAAGAGAAGATGTTTTCCAGAACACGATGAGCTACGGCCTTTTTACAGGCGGGCTTGGCCTTCATTATGGTGCTGAGCGCCTGGGGATGACCGTTATACCGGTAGGCAGCGGTAATACCCGGCGTCAGATTCAGCTGATGAAGGATTTTAAAACCACCGTAATCCATGCTACCCCCAGTTATATGCTGCATATATATTCCAAGCTCAATGAATTCAAAATTCCGTTAAATGAACTCTTTTTAAAGAAGGCATACCTGGGTGCCGAGCCGTATTCAGAGAATACGCGCAGGAAAATTGAGGAGTTTTTTCACATTGATGTATATAATTCTTACGGATTAAGCGAAATGAACGGCCCGGGAGTGAGTTTCGAATGTATTCATAAATGCGGCATGCATACCTGGGAGGATTCCTATCTTCTGGAGATAATTGACCCGAAGACTACAAGGACTTTAAGCGAAGAGCATGAAGGAGAAATAGTCCTGACCAATTTAAGAAGGAGGGCTACTCCCTTATTAAGGTACCGCACCAGGGACCTGGCGTTTATCCACAAAGGAAAATGCAAATGCAAGAGGACACATCGGCGCCTTTCGCGCATTACCGGCAGGACCGATGATATGCTAATCATCAACGGGGTAAATGTCTATCCTTCGCAGATAGAAGAGGTGATTATGCGCATACCACAGGTAGGGACCAATTACCAGATTTGTTTAGAGAAAGACGGGACACTGGATAAAATAATCGTCAAGGTAGAAATCTATTCCAAATTATTTACCGGAGACATACGGCAGCTTGATACCTTAAAGGCTAAGATTAATGAAGAGTTACGCGCTGCAATTATTATTAGTCCCATTGTAGAGCTACACGAGCCAGGCAGCTTACCCGTATCAGAAGGGAAAGCCAAGCGGGTAGTAGACTCAAGGACAAAATTATAGGAGGTAAAGTAATTATGCCAAGACAACTGAACATCTTTATAGAAAATCGTCCGGGTAGGCTAAAATCGGTTACTGAAATCCTCTCTCAGGGGAATATCAACATAATCGCCTTCACAATACAGGATAGAGGCGATTTCGGGGTGATGAAATTGCTGGTAGATAAGCCGGACGTTGCGCATCTGGCGCTGGCAGATAAGGGTTTTGCCTGTGTCCTGAAGGATATTTTGGTGGTTTCTATCCAGGATAAACCGGGAAATTTAAACAAACTTGCCAGCCTGCTGTTGAAGCATAATATAAACATCATAGATACGCACGGGTTTGTGATTGAGCCGGGGAATCGGGGTATTTGTTGCATTGAATCAGCCGGAGCAGAGAACGCTAATATCACAAAGATTCTTGAAAAAGAAGGCTTCGAAGTATTAGGCGATAAAGAAATTTCAGAGCTTTAATGATTATAGATATTCATACCCATGCCTGGCCGCAAAAAATAGCCCGCAAGGCCAGGGTGAACCTGGAATCCTTATTCAAAACAAAACTCATCTGCCTGCCTACCCCAAAAACCCTGCTAAGGTTCATGAAGAAAAATAATATTAGCGTAAGCGTAGTCTGCGCAGTGGCCACTAAGCCTGAACAGGTGAGCTCCATTAATGCCTGGCTCTTTAAAATCAGGAGCAGGAGGTTGAGGGTTTTTTGTGCGTTACACCCGGAATATAAATTTTGGAAGGATGAGTTAAGAAAAATAAAGATTAACGGCGACGGAATAAAGTTACAGCCGGAATTTCAAGACTTCTATGTTGATGAAAGACGAGTTTACCCCATGTATGAGGAAATAGAAAGATTAGGGCTGCCCATCCTTTTTCACTGCGGCAAAGAGCTGTCAGGGACTATGCTTGTGCGTTCTTCGCCTCCCCGTATATTAAAAATCAGGAAAAGATTCCCCAGGCTAAAGATTATTGCCGCACATTTCGGGGGTTTTAGATTATGGAAAGAAGTGAAAAAATATCTTTTAGGTAAGGATATTTACCTGGATACTTCTTTTTTCTTCGGTTATCTACCCAGGAAAGAGATCAGGGATATGCTTCTTAGGCACCCTGGGAAGAGATTACTTTTTGGCAGCGATTTTCCTCTCACAAACCCCAAGAATGACCTGGATTATCTGGAGGGGCTGGGCTTGCCCGAAGGGTTAAGAAAGCGCATCCTTTATCTTAATGCCAAAGAACTACTTCAAATTTAACACACTTAAAACCCATTCTTTTTTCTTAAGTTACAAACTTTGGCTCAAATCTGGTTGACAAAGCAGGCTACCTGTGTTAAATTTGTTTATCCGCCTTCACGCTTTAATAGAAGCATATAAAAAACATATCAGCGGATAATCCTCCGAAGCCCCCAAAGCTAATACGTGCCTACCAAAGGGCGTAGGAGGACACATATAGGCATCACGGCGTGCCCGTGATTGTTTTCCACATGAAACGTATAATCTTAAGCCTGGTAATCTTGTTTAGCCTATCATTGAATACGGCATACCCTTATTGGATTTGGACCCCCAAGACAGGGAAATGGATAAATCCCAAGACCGCGCCTAAACCCACTCCCAAAGGGCAATTTGAATATTCCATGTCCTTTTATAATGAGAAGAAGTATGAGGATGCCAAGCGCGAATTTAAGAAGCTCATCAAAAACTATCCTAAATCCTTTGAGGCCTCCGAAAGCCAGTATTATCTAGGGCTCACAGAAGAGGCGCAGGGCAATTTATATGAGGCATACCAGGCCTTCCAGAAGGTAATCGACAAATACCCTTTTTCAGAAAGGATTCAGGAGATAATTGAACGTGAATACAAGATCGCCGAGGCCTTTATCTCGGGTGAGAAACGCAAGGCACTTGGGCTAACCTTGCCGGTAGAGAATCCGGCCATAGAGATACTTACTAAGGTAGTGGAAAATTCGACCTATGGCCCTTTGGCGCCAAAGGCGCAATATAAACTGGGGGTAGTTTTAAAAGGCCTGTTGCGTTATTACGAAGCAGAGGATGCCTTCAATAAAGTAATCTCCAATTACCCGAATAGCGAGTGGGTAGAGCCGTCAAAATTTCAGATTGCCTCCTGCAGGGCCGCAGTATCCCGCGGCGCCGATTACGACCAGGGTGCAGCAGAAGAAGCCAAACAGAAGTTCGAAGATTTTGTTAAGGAGCATCCCGATGCGGTCCTCACGCTGGATGCAGAGAAAAATATCGGCCAGCTAAGAGATAAAGAAGCAGAGAGCAATTATAATGCTGCCAAGTTCTATGAAAAACAAAAAGAATACGATTCAGCAAAGATTTATTATAATGATATAATAAACAATTATCCTGACAGCCCCTGGGAAGAAAAGGCCCTGGAAAGATTGAAGATTATAGAGAAGATGGAGAAGAAAAAATGATAAATTATAGATTATACAGATTTAAAAAAAGGATGATACAGCTTGTCACCCTATCTACTACCTGCTATCTGCTATCTACTGTTTTGATTGGCTGCGGTTATACTACACGTTCAATGATTTCGAATAAGTTCAAAACGATATATATAACCCCATTTATAAATAAAGTAGATATTACAAGCGAATCTTACGTAGCCAGCAAATACAGGATTTACAGGCCTACCTTAGAAACGGATATTACCAGGACCGTAGTGGATAAATATCTCTTTGACGGAAACCTAAGGCCCGTAAGAGAGGAATCGGCGGATTTAATCCTTAAGGGTGAACTTATCGATTTCCGTAAAGACCCCTTGAGATACGACGAGAATGATAATGTAACAGAATACCGCATCAACCTGGTAGTAAATATCAGCCTCTGGGACAAAAAAGAGGATAAATTAGCCTGGCAGGAAGACGGTTTTACCGGTAGTTCAACTTATTTTACCTCTGGTATAGACGCAAAATCAGAAGGCACAGCCGTAAATGACGCCTTAGACGACCTAGCCCGCAGGATTGTCGAACGCACAGTTGAGCAGTGGTAACAGGCCAATGGTTTATCTTTTCCTCGGTCAGGATACCTTTTCAAAAGAGACACAATTCAAAAGCCTTAAACAGAAATTCCTCGAGCCCAACCTTGAGCAGTTCAATCTCGATATATTATACGCCAGGGAATTAACCTTGAAAGGGCTGCAGGAGAAATTGTTATGCCTGCCGGTAAAAACCGCTAAAAGGTTAATACTTATAAAAGAGGCGCAAGATTTAAAAGAAGAGGTCAGGGAATTTATCCTCAAATACGCAATAAAGCCCCTGCCCCAAGTAATCTTAGTTTTGGACGCTTGGCAACAGGAAAGAAGCAACGAATTTATAAACCGCCTATCCCGATATGCAAAAACCCTGACGTTTAAAACAACGCCTAAAGTCGATAGTTTTACTTTAAGCCGCTCCATAGAATTAAGGAGACCTGACTATGCCCTGCGAATATTAAATCAGCTTTTAAGAGAGGGAGAGAGGCCGGAACGGATTTTGGGCGGATTAAGGTTTTCCTGGGAGAGAGGCACAGCCAGCCCTATTGAGATGAGAAGGAGGCTTAAGCTTCTGCTTAATTGCGACAGGGATATAAAAACAGGAAGGCTTAATCCTGCATTTGCCTTAGAAAAGCTGATAATCGGTTTATGCGGACTTAGTAAGCCTCTTCATTAAGCGGGACTTCTTGCGGTTGGCGGCGTTGGGATGGATTATTCTTTTTTTGGCTGCCTTATCGAGTTGTGAAAAAGCCTTCACTAATACGGCTTTAGCTTCACTAACATTTTTTGCCGACAATAATGCCTGTAGTTTTTTCAGGGTCTTTTTAAGCTGCTGTTTGACTCTTAAATTGCGCTGGTGCTTTTTTTTATCCGCGCGTTTTCTTTTTAAAGATGTTTTACGCCTAGGCATGGTTTCTTCTCCTTTTAATGAGCAGATAATTTATGAAATCCGCCACAAAACTTTGGCGGATAAGTTCGCACATATAAGTTATATCGGCTAAAATTAATAGCTGTCTCCATAACTTATGTGCTCACTTATAACATACTTCAAAACCCATGTCAATACACAAATCAATTGCTAAATCTGCCGGCATAGTCGGCCTTGCCACGCTCTGTTCGCGTATCTTAGGGTTCCTGCGCGACATAGTTATTGCCAGATTATTCGGCACATATGTATACGCGCAGGCATTTGTGATTGCCTTTAGAATCCCCAATTTATTTCGCGACTTAGTAGGCGAGGGAGCAGCCAATGCAGCCCTGGTGCCGGTCTTTAGCGAATATAGCGTAAGGCATTCAAAAGAAGATTTCTGGGAATTGGCTAATGTGGTGTTGAATCTTCTGTTGATTATACTCATGAGCATTACAGTTTTGGGGATAATCTTTTCCCCGCTCTTGGTGCGCATGATTGCGCCTGGTTTTGTTGTTGACCCGGCTAAGCTGGCTGCGACGATTAAATTAAACCGGATTATTTTCCCCTATATTTTACTCATCAGCCTGGCAGCATATTCCATGGGGATACTTAATTCCCTCAGGCATTTTTCTATCCCTGCTTTTGCGCCCTGCTTGTTGAACGTCTCTATAATAGTTTTTGCATTGCTCTACGGAGAGGGAATAAAAGGATTAGCGTTAGGCGTGCTTGTAGGCGGCGTATTACAACTTGCAGTGCAAATTCCGGTTTTGTATCAAAAGGGTTTTCATCTTAGGCTGTTCAAGCGTTTTAAGCATCCTGCTGCTAAAACTATCGGCAAATTGATGCTGCCGCGATTATTCAGCTCTTCCATATATCAATTAAATAATTTCGTTGACTCAATATTCGGTTCCCTTGCCTGGATTGTGGGAGAAGGAGGCGTGGCAATTCTATATTTTTCCTATCGGCTGATTCAATTTCCCCTGGGGATATTCAGCAATGCGCTTGCGCAGACAATTTTGCCGACTCTTTCCACTCAAGCCTTGGAAGAAACTCCCGATAAATTAAAACAGACGCTTTCCTGGGGCTTACGGCAGATATTCTTTGTTTTGCTGCCGGCTTCAGTAGGACTGATGGCGTTGTCCAGGCCGATTGTTTCTACAATCTTTGAAGGCGGAAAGTTTGATATGTATTCTAGCCAACTTACTGCCAGCGCCTTATTCTACTATAGTATCGGATTATTCGCATATGGGGCAACCAAGGTGCTGCAGTCCTGTTTTTTTGCGCTTAAAGATACTGTAACGCCGACAAAAGTGGCATTCCTGGCTTTAGTAGTAAATATTGTTTTAAATTCCATATTAATGTTTCCTTTAAAGATTGCCGGTCTTGCCTTAGCCACTTCTATATCAGGCATAAATACTTTTTTTATTCTTTTTATAATTTTAAACAAAAGAATCGGAAATTTTGACCTCGAAAGAATTTATATTTCTTTTGTGCGTATACTTTTGTCCAGCCTCTTTATGGGCCTGGTATGCCACCTTGTTTATGAGAAGATAAGCGTGAATAAATACTTCAATTTAGCTGCCGCGCTTACAGCAGGAATTTTGTCTTATATTTTCTTTTGCTTTATTTTCAGGGTGGAAGAGATGCGGGAATTGTGGAGGTGGATAAAAGAGAGAAAGAAAATATAGTATTTTGCTGCGGGCATTTGTTCGCGTGCGAAAATTTTTGCCGTCTGCTTCGGTTTACTTCGTCGCTACGGTCAGCCTTTATCGTATCCAGCACCCTTCGCTCCTCGTAATTCCTCGCAGACCAAGCGCTTAAATATTCGGATTGCCAAAAATTTTCTAATGCACGCTCACAAATCCCTCCGCAAAATATATACTTTGGCTAAAAGCTCCATTCGCTCGAAAACCGCCAGATTCATTTTACAGATTTGTTTTAGCGGGTGGATTGGTTTGATTTCGAGCGTCCCTGCGAGAAACAAACCAAGACAGGACCCGCTACATAATTTATTATGAACAGCTTAACTTCCCTTAAAGAAAAAATTTCTAAGATGCCGGATGCACCTGGGGTGTATTTGATGAAGGATGCCTCGGGTAAGGTGATTTATGTGGGCAAGGCAAAGTCGCTTAAAAAACGCCTAAGCAGTTACTTAAGCAGAGACCTGTCTACCAAAACCCTGGCAATGATGTCAAAGGTGTGTGACATTGAATACAGGCTTACGCCCACAGAAAGCTTGGCGCTTTTATTAGAAGTAAACCTGATTCATGAGTATAAACCAAAATATAATGTGTCTTTGCGGGATGATAAAAGCTTTCCCATGGTAAAAATTACCAATGAGGATTATCCCAGGGTTTGTATTGCCCGTAAGAAAGAAAAGGATGGCAGCCGTTACTTTGGACCTTATACTGACGCAAAGCTACTGAGAGAGGCGTTAAAGATTATCCGTAAATTCTTTCCTTATCGCTCTTGCAAGGAGCTTCCTAAAGAAGCCTGCATATATTATCGTATCGGGCTTTCTCCCGCACCCTGCATAGGAAAAATTGAAAAGAAAGCTTATGCCAAAACCATAGAAAACATCGCCTTAATTTTAGAGGGCGCTACAGACTCCTTGATAAAAAAATTAACGCGTGAGATGGAAGCAAAGGCAAAGGAAGAGAAATTTGAAGAAGCGGCAAGAATAAGAGACCAGATAGTTGCCTTGACTGCCATTGGCAAGCAAAGAGAGACTTTTAGCAGCAATGAATTGGAGGATTTGCAGGGTCTGCTGAAATTAAAAAGACTGCCCTCAAGAATCGAGGCATTTGATATCTCAAATATTTACGGCAAAGAGGCAACCGGCTCAATGGTAAGCTTCTACAGAGGCTGGCCGGACAAAGATAATTACCGCAAATTCCGCATTAAAACCGTAGAGGGAATAGATGATTACCAGATGCTTAGAGAAGTTGTACAGCGCAGGTACAGCCGGGTTATTGCCGAGAAACTTCCCTTGCCGGACTTAATTTTAATTGACGGAGGAAAATCTCATCTTCTGGCAGCCGCAGAACAGATAAAAGCCCTGGGATTAAATATCCCCTTAGCCAGCATTGCAAAAGAAAGGGAAAATATCTATATACAAAAAAGAAAATATCCAATAAAATTAAACCAGGACACACCGGCTTTAAATTTGATTCGCCGGGTAAGGGATGAGGCGCACAGGTTTGCGGTTTCATACCACCATATATTGAGAAGAAAGAAAATAATCGGCAAATGAGCATGAAAATTACCCCCTTCGCTAAAAAAGTCTACAGAGTTGTCGCAAAGATACCGATAGGCCAGGTACGCACATATAAATGGGTGGCTAAAAAGGCAGGCAGGCCACGGGCATATAGGGGAGTCGGACAGATATTAAAAAATAATCCTTACCCCTTAATTATCCCCTGCCACCGCGTGGTAAAAAGCAATAATGAACCCGGCGGATATGTATATGGAGCAACTTTAAAGAAAAAACTGTTAAGTTTAGAAAAGAGCTTTAAGGAATGTATAACGAACAAAGAATAAGAGGTATTTTATTTTATTTGAGTGTTTCTATATTTTTAATAGGCCTGCCGGCTATCCTTTCTTTTGCGTTAGGGTATAAATTTAACCCTGCCACATTTAAATTCACCAAGACCGGCCTGCTTGTAATAAGGACATACCCTGAAGCCGCAGATATTTTTCTAAATTACAAGTTATTGAATGAGAAAACTCCGGCAACCATTCGCGAGTTATTGCCCGGAGATTATAACCTATCCTTATTTTTGGACAGGCACTATCCCTGGAGCGGAAAGGTAAAGATAGAGGCTGGCAGGGTAGCCCTTATGGAAAAAATAATCCTTTTCCCTCTAAGGTCGAATATAAAGCAGCTTAATAAAGATAAAATCTCTTCTTTCTGGGTAGACCAGAAAGAGGCAAAGATTTATTACTTTAACCGGGAAAATAATGCAATTTATAGATCTAGCCTCGAAGGAGAGGATTTTGAAGAAATTGGAATCCTGCCCCAAGATTTCTCCCTCTCTAAAAAATGGAAAATCTCCAAGGATGGAGAAAATTTAGCAGGTTTTAATCCCCGCCAGGTAATACTGGTTTATTTGAAAATGCGGGGGAGGTTTGCGGATACGCAACCTTTAATTATTTTAGAGCATTCGGATTATCCCATAATAGACATATTCTGGCATTCGGATAACTACCATCTAATTTTAATCACCGATAGAAGCATTGAGATATTAGAAGCAAGGCCCCAGGCTAAGATATTGAACATTGTGAATTTAAATAAAAAGAATATAGCCGCTTTTTATGACGATAGCAATGACACGCTTTATTTTAACGATGCTCAAAAGGCGGCAGACGGAAGATGGTACGACAACGTTTATAAACTGGAACTAAGCACAAAATCTTTCCCGTTCCAGGAATTGATAAAACCCAAATCCAATGAATAGCGGCTTAAATATAAGGCGTTCCTTAGAAGTTATCCCCGGGATTATTTCCTGGGGCATAATTATTCTTCTTGTTATCTTATCCATTTTACATCCCGTATTTTGTGCAATCATCATTATTGTTTTTGATTTTTACTGGATTATACGCTCCGCATATCTGACTACGCTTCTGGTCATGGCCTACCAGAAATTGCACCGGCAAAAAGATAAGGATTGGCTTAAGGAATGCCAGGAGGTTACACCGGGCTGGCAAGAGCTCTACCATTTGATAATCTTTCCCGTCTACAAAGAAGACCTGCAGATACTGCGTCCTTCCTTGGAAGCCCTTAAGGCCTGCCATTACCCGAAAGACAAGATGATCGTAGTGATGGCATTTGAAGAGCGTAATCCCGATTCCCGCAAGAACGCCGGTATTTTAGAGGCGGAGTTTAAGGATTCTTTTTTAAGGTTCTTACCCACCTTTCATCCTGACGGCCTTCCCGGAGAAAAGCGCACTAAGGGCGCAAACTCCACCTGGGCTGCAAAAAAGGCCAGGGAATTCTTACATTCAAAAGGCATTAACGAAGAAAATGTCATTGCTTCTTGTTTTGATGCGGATACCTGCGTAGATAAAGAATATTTTGGCTGCCTGAGCTATCACTTTTTGACTTCCAAGAAACCTCACCAGGCAAGTTATCAGCCTATACCCGTTTATAACAATAATATCTGGCAGGCGCCTTCCTTTGCCAGGATCGTAGAAATCGGCGGCTCATTTTGCCAGATGATTGAAAGTATGCGCCTGGAAAAATTCGTAACATTCTCCAGCCACAGCATGAGTTTTAAGACACTGGTAGACATAGATTACTGGCCCGTGGATATGATTTCCGACGATTCGGTGATTTATTGGAAGGCCTTTCTTTTTTATCAGGGAGAATACCGGGTCATACCCTTATATATCACGGTTTCAATGGATGTGGCCTATTCCAATACGCTGTTGAAGACAATCGTAATGCAATATAAGCAGAAAAGAAGATGGGCCTGGGGTGTTGAGAATTTCCCCTTTGTAGTCAGCAGGTTCCTGCAAAACAATCAGATTCCGTTCTTTAGAAAAATAAGAAGGTCGTTTCATCTTTTAGAAAGCCATGTTACCTGGGCAGTCTGGGCAATTATTCTTCTGGTCATCGGGCCGTTGCCGGTTTTATTAGGCGGTGCATTTTTCAGCCATATGGCTATCGGCTATAATTTACCCAAGATTACAGGCCTGCTCTTTAAATTTACCCTTTTCACCAGCTTGACCTGGATAATCTTGAGCAGGACAATTTTACCTCCCAGGCCTAGGGGCGTAAGTGGGTTAAGAAGTATCTTGATGGTTTTAGAATGGGGCATTGTTCCTTTTGTAATCTTGATTTTAGGTTCAACCCCTGCCCTGGATGCGCAGACAAGGATAATGCTGGCCAAGTATATGGAATTTAATCCTACTGCAAAGGCCAGGAAAATGATATAATAAGTGAGTTCGCCATAAATTGTGGCGGACGAACTTATCCGCCAAAGAACTTTGGCGGATTCAATTCGCAGACGCTGATAGACAAATAAAATAACTAACGCTATAACTTACGTCACTCATTTTATTCGCTCCGTAAGTTATCTCACTCATTGAAGGAGTTAAAAAATGAAGATAAAAGAATTACTAAAAAGTATGGTAGAACAGAATGCCTCGGATTTATTTTATCGTGCCGGAGGAGTAGCACGTCTGAGGGTAGGCGGAAAGGTTGTGCCCGTTGATGATGAGCTCCTGACCGTGGATAACGTGCTCGCGGCAGTAGAAGAATTAACCACGCCCCAACAAAGGGAGAATTTTAAGAAAACCCTGGATATAGACTTCGCTTTATATTCAGATGAATTTGACCGTAGATTCCGTGTCAATATATTCATGCAGAGAAACTGGCCGTCAATCGTCATCAGGTGCATAAATCGCGTAATCAACACCTTTGAAGAATTGGGCCTGCCCGGTGAAGTGTTAAGGAAATTATGCATGGAAACCAGGGGATTAGTCCTTTTGACCGGAAGCATGGGTAGCGGTAAATCCACAACCATTGCCAGCATGATTGAATACATTAACAGCAATAAAAACAAGCATATTTTGACCATTGAAGAGCCGGTGGAATTTACCTTTAAAGATAAAAAATCCATTGTTAATCAGAGAGAGTTGGGTATAGACGTTTCTTCCTATGCCGTGGCGTTACGCGCATTTACCTTTCAGAGCCCCGATGTTATATTTATCGGCAATATCAGGGATTATTTAACTATGTCCGCTGCGCTGACAGCTGCCGAGACCGGAGTATTGGTGTTTAGCACCTTGCATACGGTGAATGCAGCCCAGAGCGTAGAAAGAATTGTGAATTTTTTCCCGCCTCATCAACACCCGGAAATCAGGATTCAGTTATCCAGTTTATTAAAAGGCGTAATCTCTTTAAGGTTGATACCCACAAAGGACGGTAGCGGCCGCGTCCCAGCTTACGAAGCCATGTTGTTAACCCCCACTATAAGCCGGCTTATCAGGGAAGGGAAAGTTTGGGAAATCCCCCAATTTATTGACGACGGCGCGATATTCGGAATGCAATCATTTAATCAGTCGTTAATAAAATTAATTAAAGAGGGCAAGATAACAGAAGAAGAGGCGCTAAACTACGCGGATAATAAAGAAGAATTTATACAGGCCTTGCGTGGAATAAGAAGAGCCTAGCTCATACTCGACATTTTTTTACTAAAATAGTGCTTGGAAAATGTCGAGTATTAATTCGCACTCATAACTTACTCACACTCACCTGCCTAATGTTAAGAGCAGGCAGGTGGTTCGTAAGTTATGTGCTCATTAAGGAGAGAACATGTTAGAAGACCTGAAAGCAAAACTTTTATCCATACATGCACACCTCGATAATTTAAGAGGTTATCTTTGACGTAGATAATAAGAAAAGGCTGATTGATGATTTATCATTACAGCTTTCGCAGCCGGGATTTTGGGAAAACGCAGGAGATTCCGCAAGGACGGTTAAACAGTTAAAGAATCTGAAATCTTCGGTTGAACCCTGGGAAGCCGCTTTTAAAAAGTACCAGGAATTAGAAGAGCTCACCGCAATTCTCAAGGCCTCTGATAAAGAATTAATCTCTGATTTAACGAGAAATATAGATGTCCTCACAAGTGAAATCGAAAAGCTGGAATTTAAGACCGTTTTGGGGGATGAGCTTGACCGTAACAGTGCAATCCTAAGCATTAATGCCGGCGCCGGAGGCACAGAATCCTGCGACTGGGTGGGAATGATTCTAAGAATGTACACACGCTTTGCAGAAAATCACAAATATAACGTAAAGACCATAGATATATTGCCAGGAGAAGAAGCAGGCATAAAAAATGTCATGATTTTAATTGAAGGCGAATACGCCTATGGTTATCTTAAAGCCGAACGGGGAGTGCACAGGCTAGTGCGCATATCTCCCTTTGACGCGAATAAGCGCAGGCACACCTCTTTTGCTTCGGTGGATGTGATCCCGGAAGTAGAAGAGGATACCGATATAAAATTAGAAGAAAAGGATTTGCGTATTGAAGTATACCGCTCTAAGGGCGCAGGCGGGCAAAGTGTAAATACCACTGATTCAGCGGTCAGGATTACGCATATTCCTACCAACCTCGTTGCGCAATGCCAGAACGAGCGCTCGCAATATCAGAATAAACAGACCGCCTTAAAGATTTTAAAGGCGAGGATTTATGAATTAGAGAGAGAAAAGAAAGAAAAAGAGATGCTCAAGCAATATGCGGGCGAAAAAAAGAAGATTGAATGGGGCAGCCAGATCCGTTCCTATGTTTTGCACCCTTACAATATGGTTAAGGACCACCGTACTGATTACGAAACCGGGGATACCTCCAAGGTTTTAGACGGCGGTATAGATGAATTCATCGAAGCGTACCTGAAATCACAGCTAGGCAAGAGAGGGTAGTCAAGTGTTAGGTTTTATAAAAGAAAACATCTTAAGGGCAAAACAAGCCAGTATAAAAAACAAATTCCCTTCGGTAAATATCGTTTTGCATCCTGATATGCCTACTCCCTCCATGAGTAAAATGACGGAATTAGCCAGGATTGTAGAGATGGTGAATGCATTAGAATCGAAGATGAGTACTGCCTCAGATGCGGAATTAAAAGCAAAAACAATTGAGTTCAGGGAGCATATTTTAAAGAAATCAGGGGAGCATGCACCGGAAATACAAGAAATAGAGAAACAAATTCGTTTGGTGGCTATACCTGAAGAGAAAGAGAAGATTAAGGAAAAGTTAAAGAACGCCCGCAATAAAATTTTTGAGGAGATATTGCCGCCTGCCTTTGCCGTAGTTCGGGAAGCAAGTAAGCGCACCATAGGCCTGAGGCATTTTGATGTGCAGATTGCCGGAGGCATCATTCTGCACGAAGGCAAGATTGCGGAAATGGCTACAGGAGAAGGCAAGACTCTCGTAGCTACTTTACCTGCATACTTGAACGCCTTATTGGGCCGGGGGGTGCATATTGTCACGGTGAATGATTACCTTGCGCGCCGGGACCGCGAATGGATGGGCCCGATTTTTGAATTCTTAGGATTAAGTGTCGGCGCTATCCAGCATGAGATGTCCGATGAAGAAAGAAGGCGCGCATATTCCTGCGATATCACCTACGGGACAAATAATGAATTTGGCTTCGACTACCTGCGCGACAATATGAAATACAGCCTGGAAGAATTAGTGCAGAGGCCTTTTTATTATTCAATCGTTGATGAAGTTGATTCCATACTAATTGATGAGGCGCGCACGCCTTTAATCATCTCCGGACCCGCAGAAGAATCTACAGAAAAATACTACACCGCCAGAAAAATTGTAGACCAGCTAAGGGGCAGGCGTATTACTGAAAACGATGAAATAGACGCTAAATATAAAGGAGAAGACCTCTCCAAGGGATTTGATTATATTGCTGATGAAAAAGCCCAGACAGTCGCGCTTACCGACAGCGGAGAAACAAAGGCTGCCGGACTCTGGGGTATAGAGAGCCTGCACAATATAGAAACTATCGAATACCGGCATCACACGATTTCGGCTTTAAGGGCAAAAGAATTCTTTGAGCGCGATGTTGATTATGTCTTAAAAGACGGCCAGGTAATCATTGTGGATGAGTTTACCGGCAGGATGATGCCCGGCAGGCGCTGGTCAGACGGCCTGCATCAGGCTATTGAGGCTAAGGAAGGTTTAAAGATAGAGCGCGAGAACCAGACCCTGGCTACCATTACTTTCCAGAATTACTTTCGTATGTATGAAAAACTGGCGGGGATGACAGGGACTGCTTTTACAGAAGCTCAAGAGTTTAAAAGTATATACCAGTTGGATGTAGTGGTTATCCCTACCAACAGAGCGCTCATACGTACAAATTACGCAGACCGTATTTATAAAACAGAGAAAGAAAAGTTTGATGCTGCAGTGGAAGAGATTGTAGAGTTGTATAATTTAGGCCGGCCGGTTTTAGTGGGAACAATTTCCATAGATAGATCCGAGCGGCTTTCTGAGATGTTAAAACGCCGCGGGATACAACACCAGGTACTCAATGCCAAATACCACGAGATGGAAGCCCAGATTGTGGCTCAGGCCGGCAGATACAAAGCAGTTACTATCGCTACTAATATGGCTGGCCGAGGTACGGATATTTTATTGGGCGGCAACGCGGAATTTATGGCCAGGAGCGTTTTAAAACAGAAACTAAAACCCGAGGACCCAAATTATACCCAGGAATATAAAAGTTTATTGGAAAAATATAAACAGGAAACAGCAAAGGAGCATGAGAAAGTAGTCGAGCTCGGAGGACTGCATGTGCTAGGGACTGAGCGCCATGAAGCTCGCCGCATTGACAATCAATTACGCGGCCGCTCCGGAAGACAGGGTGACCCTGGCTCTTCAAGATTCTACGTTTCATTAGGAGATGATCTGATGCGTTTATTCGGCTCTGACCGGCTGGCAGGGGTTATGGATAAACTGGGATTGGAAGAAGGCCAGGTTATAGAGCACCCCTGGGTAAGCAGTTCAATTGAAATTGCACAGAGGCGCGTGGAGCAGCATAACTTCGAGATTAGAAAGCAGCTTCTGGAATATGATAATGTGATGAATAAACAGAGAGAAATCATTTATGGCCAGCGTAAACAAACCCTGGAAGGCGTCTCTTTAAAAGAAAACATCTTAGAAATGGCCAAGGCAATCTCGCAGAGTTTGTTGGATACTTACCTTGGCGAGAACCTCAAGGGCCAGGAACCGGATATGCCGGCCCTTATCAACGTAATAAAATTAAAATTTGGGGTGGAGCTTGAGTTATCGAAAATACAAGATTTGCATAAGGGCGATTTGCAAGAAGAGCTATATCGCCTTATAGAAACTGCCTATTCAGATAAAGAAAGCTCTGTAGGGCTAGATTTAATGCGTCATCTGGAGCGTATGGTTTTATTGCAGATAATCGATAGCAAATGGAAAGACCATTTATACGCCATGGACAGCTTAAGAGAGGGTATTGGCCTTAGGGCTTATGGCCAGCGCGACCCTTTAGTAGAATATAAACGCGAGGCATTTGATATGTTTCAGGAAATGATTTCTTCTATTGAGGAAGAAGCTGTTGAGGCGCTGTTTAAGTTACAGGCAGCTAAGCCGGAAAGGGTTAAAAAAGTATTTAGTCCTGTTTATCAGGAAATGATGCACCCGGAAGTAGCCAAATTTGAAAAGCTAGAAGGGCCTGCTAGCGAAGAACCGCCTGCCAAATCCTTCGGTGCAGTTTCCAAGCCTGCCACTTCACCGCTACACCCCAAAGTCGGTCGAAATGAGCCCTGCCCGTGCGGCTCGGGGAAAAAATATAAAAAATGCTGCGGAAGATAAGATCGCATAGCGCATATCGCCTATCGCATATCGCAAAGGAATTTTTTCTTTGTTTATTATCTGCTGTATTACTCATTTTTTCCTTTCCAACTTTTAATCTCTGGATTTTTGCCTGGTTTGGTTTTTTGCCTCTGCTCCTTGTTTTACAAAAGAAATCCAAAGGGAAGGCGTTCTTATTTTCTTTTTTTACAGGGATTATTTTCTGGCTAGGGACAATTTATTGGCTTGTGCACGTTACCCTGACCGGCACAATTATTCTAATTTTATACTTGGCTCTTTATTTTGGTTTATTTGGTATTTTATTTACCTACCTACTACCTACTACCTACTGCCTACTGTTCATTCCTTCAGCATGGGTTATTTTGGAATATATAAGAGGCCATCTATTGACCGGCTTCCCTTGGGCACTCCTGGGCTATTCACAATATCTAAATTTACCCATTATCCAGATAGCAGATATAACAGGCGCCTTAGGAGTTTCTTTTCTGGTAATGATGATTAATGCGGCAGTTTATTTAGTCGTCAGTCATCGGTCTTCAGCCGTCAGCAAAAGGAAGATATCTGCAGTCGCTATACTTTGTTTATTTATTGCGTTAATCTACGGATATTACAAACTAAGACTTCAAACGCCCAATACCCAACACCCTAGACCCATCAGAGTCTCAGTTATTCAGGCAAACATTGCGCAGGCCCTGAAATGGATGCCAAGTGCACGAGCCTATATCTTAGATGAATATACAGAATTAACAAAGAAAGCGGCTTTGGAAAAAACAGAGTTGATAATCTGGCCTGAGGCAGCCAGCCCGGGAATTTTAGGAGAAGAGGATTGGGTTTTTGAGGATATTTTTTCTTTGGCTAAAGACGCCAGGGTTCCTTTATTAATAGGAGCCGTGGTAAATGAAAAGGAGAAATATTTCAATAGCGCCTTACTGGTTGATGATGGAGGGAAAATCGCAGGACGTTATGATAAGTTACACCTGGTGCCCTTCGGAGAATATATACCCTTGAGAAAAATACTTCCTTTTTTAGAAACGGTTGTCCCTATCGGAGACATTACGCGGGGCCAAGAATACGCCATATTTAAGGTTCACAATTCTACATTTGCAGCATTAATTTGCTTCGAAGATTTATTCCCCGAGCTTTCCCGGCAATTTGTCATGAAAGGGGCACAATTCCTGGTCAATATAACCAATGATGCCTGGTACAAAGAAACGAGCGCTCCTTTCCAGCACCTGCAGGCCTCTGTATTCAGGGCTGTGGAGAATCGTGTATTTTTGTGCCGCTGTGCCAACACAGGCGTATCAGGGTTCATCATGCCAAGCGGAGAAATTGTCTCTGAAGTTAAAGATAAATCCGGAAAGAAAATATTCATAAAGGGCTTTGATACACAGAATATCGGCATACTCAAAGGGCCTCTTAGTTTTTATACTCGCTATGGCGATATTTTTGTTGCCGGCTGTTTTTTATTTCTCTTATATGGTATAATGTTTGCCTTTAAAAAGGAACAATGAAAAAAATATTATTGATTTTACTAATTTTAATACCGTTTTATCTTTTTATCAGCCTTTATTTTTTAGATAGGGATTATTTCCTTTGCCCCATCGAATATAAGAGAGGTATTGTGATACGCAATGACTCCCGCGGAGAAGGATTCTTTGCCGCTAACCGTAACGGCAAAAGAATACATCAGGGGGTTGACCTTTGGGCAGAGGTTAGCACGCCTGTTTTAGCGAGCCGCTCAGGAATAGTGGTTGCGGCAAAACAAAACCGCGGCATGGGTAATTTCGTGATTATCCAGCATCCGTATAATATCCGTACCATCTATGGGCACCTTTCTAAAATTGAGGTTAGACAGAATGAATTTGTCAGGCAGGGCCAGATTATAGGCCGTGTGGGTAAGACCGGAAATGCAAATTTTAGAGATATCCAGCCGCACTTGCATTTTGAGGTAAGAAAGGACGGCAGCCCTGAGGACCCGATGATTTATTTTCATTAACCATGTTTAATATTATCCTGT
>JAQUAH010000111.1 GCA_028687345.1 Candidatus Omnitrophota bacterium
TAAAGAAGGCCCAAAGGCAATAACATCATCAGGGGGATTGATTTTAAGCCTTATTTTATTATTTAGTACAAACCTGGCAGCTTTGTTAAGATCGCTTCCTCCGATGTGTTGCACCCCGCAGAATCTTCCTTGGGATTCTCCGTGATGGCGATGGTCAACAGCTAAGACATTAAATCCTAATCCCTGAAAATACCTTATCGCTGTTTGTAGCGCACCGATATTCTTTCTCCAGGCAGGCTGCATAACTACAAGCGGAGCTGTTTTCCTGCCCCTAAAAAGCTTCGAATGTAAAAGGGTATATTGGTCTGCCGGTATTTTTAAGGTTTGGCCATCTTCAAGCCCAGGAGGCGTCTTTGATGGAGAAGGGCACAGGCACATATATGCCGCAAGCAGGTCAATTTTTTCAGTATCATCTAAGCTGCCATCTTCAAATACGTTCTCCAACCCTGCATTGCTTAAAATTTCTCTTGCCTGCGGATTCTTCTCTAAATACCCCTTAAAAGTTTCAATTGCTTTTGGGTATTCTCCTCTGATTACCTGCTGTCTTACTACTATTCTAAGCACCTTTTCTGTATCTGCTAAAATATCAACTATCTCTGCGATGCTAGCGGCTGCATCTTGAGGATTAAACTGGACTGCCAACAATCCGACCTCTCTTGCTGCCTCTATATTCTGCTGCGTATCATCTACCAACAAACACTGATTTACATCCACCCCTGCCCTTGCCGCTACCAACCTGAAACTAAGCGCATCCGGCTTTGCAATGCCAGTATGGCAGGAAGCAAATAAATGTTCTTCCCTCAAGGCCAATAGGGGAAGGACTTGCGTAACCAAATAGTTGTAATGGATATCACTGGTATTGGTTAAGACGTATATCCGGTATCCTTTCTCTTTAAGAATCCGTATCAAATCAAGAGTTTCGGTTATCTGGCCAATCCATATGCTTATAAGCATTTCTTCAAGCTCGGCCCTGGTTAACGTTACTGCCTGAGGCAAGCTACGTATTGAGCAAAGCCAGGAATTTAGTTCAGCTGAAAATTTTACAAAGTCGATTTTCCCCCTCTCGAATTCATAAACTGGGTTATGAGGATTGCCGTTTCTCTCTTCAAAAAACCTGTGGACTTCCTGTGAGCTTACATCAAACTTATCTGCGAGCCTTTTAGCCGCCTCATTATAATCAAAATGTGAAATTACATTACCCCAGTCAACAATTACGCATTTAATCTGTGATTCTGCCGCGGGTGGAATACGCCCTAATTCTAATAAATGGGCTCCATTGCCCTGTTGCTCTTGCATGATGTTTGCGGCTGCCTTAAGGAGCATGATGGCAATGCGTCGTGCAAACTTTAGCAGCAACAAAAACAGCAGTCCTACAGCAAGCAAAATAACTGTATTGATTGTAAAGGTAGAGGTTAGATATAATCCCTGGACCGGCATTGACCCCTGGCTAAAAGCCCTATGCATACCTACAAGTAAAAGCGCAAATATTGAGAGTGTAGTGAGCCGAAAACTCAATCTTCTTGATGTGTGGGCGCAAGCAATAGCACTGGTTAAGCTTTCCCGGAAATCTTTTCCTCTGCGATAGAATAGCGAGCCGTCATCAGCTAAGGTATGCGCTGCGTAATTGCAAAGCGCGGCGCTAAAAAAGGCATTAAGAAAAGGCTGGGACGGGGCTTGGTACAGGCTCAACAATATGAAGACAAATGTAGTCACGCCAAGAAGCACGGCACTGGCAATCGGCCCTGCGCGTTTTTGATGCAAGTGCCCGAAATCTAATATGCGGGCAGTCAGATGCCCTAACTCATGACTCAACCAACCAAGGATAGATGCAGCTGCCGAAAAAACAAAACCTAATAACAAGGCCTCTGGTAAATTACTACAATGCTGAATAAGCATTATTACAGCAACAAGACAACCTGAAATTAAGCCCAATGATATATAAATTAATTCAAGGGGCCTGGAATTAGGAGAGCGTCTCGGTCTACTTTTTTCTACAGCCCTCCCTTGCTCAAACCTTCTCCCTGAGGTTTGTCCATCACTTATCTCTTCAAGCAGGGTGCATAGCCTGCGTTGATTCATCCCCCCGCTTACTCCGTTGCCTCTTATCCTGTCAAGCTGGGCTCTTACTTCGGTAGCAAACACTTCAAATTTTTCTGGGCTATGCATACGGGCTGTTCTAGCCAGGCCGGTCAAAAGACTTCTGCTGTTTACTCTAATAGACCCTTGGCTTTTGAGTAATGAGCTGATAAGGTAATCTATGGCTAATTGTATAACCTGATCAGATAAAAAGTATAAAATAATTTGCACTGCATATCTTGGGTAAATCTGTTCGTCGTTAAGATGGCCGACGATTATAGCTGCAGGGTGATTTCTGCGCTCGCCAATATATTCCGGGGAACAATCCCATTCCCAAAGAGCTCGTAATCCTTCCTGGCAATCACCATTTTGTATTCTCTCCAGCGATGCAGTTACCATCCTGAATCTGTGATGATAAGCCATGTTAACAGCTTCTACTTCGCGAATCCTTTTCGCAATTATAGCAATAGGCCCCTTCCTTTGTGACTGTGTGACTCTTATATGCAGCCTATCAGGATAAAGCCTGTGCGCCTCTTTAATTAACCCTTGAGAAAACGCAAAAAGAAAACCGTATTCCTGCGTATATAATTCCGCGTCAATAATACTGAGGGTGCCTGGCCCAAACTCTATGGTAACCAAGGCCAGAAATTCTTCGGAATTTGTGTAGAGTGCGTAGCTTCGTACTGTTGAATCATCGGACTCAGTGAAATCAAGCAGATAAACCCCTTCATTAGGCATATCCGGATTCCTCAAGCACATAATACATTTGTCTTCTTCGCAAGCCCTCACCGTCTGCCGGGCCCTCTCAGAGCGCTCCGAAGATCCAAAACCTTCTGCTTCACTCCAAAGGTCACTTATGTGTTTTGCTAATTGCGCTGCTTTCTGTACATCCTCGAATTTTTCTGTTAAGTTCTTCTGTTCAAATCTAATTATTGATTTTAAAAGGTCCGTGTCTCCGATATTAATGAGGAATATTATTAAGCCAAGGGGCAGATAAATTTTCTTGCGGTAGACGAAACTTACTACAAACTTATTCGCATGCGCATACCAGATAAAAGGGGATCTTTTCTCGAAGATGACCCAGCCAGAGGTAATAATATAAATATCCTCTCTATTTAGCAAATCAACAAGCTCTACGTCCCCTTCTATTCTGCCTTTTATCTCTGCAGGCAGGCCTTGATATTTAACAAGGCGTTCTTCTTCCTTTGCCTCTTCAATTATATCTCTTGTCTTTAAGTCATCCTCATATGTAATTTTTCTCTTCCCATAAATCCCTAAACCGCAGGCTTTTGTTTCTTTTTCGATGTCAGCACATGCCCTTTCAATTAATGCGCTTGCCTTTGCTGTCAATTCCTCTATCTTTGCCAGCAAATTAACAGCTATATCATGGGCTTCTCCCCTGTTGCGCGCCAATCCATTACCGATAAGAAAACTCATAATCTCTCCTGTCTTTTTCTTTCCTCTCTGTTTCTTATCCATGGCAGCAGCCTCTTGAAGATGGGCCAGGAGCTTGGCCTGCGTTGGTTCTTTTTCTTCTATCCCGGGGTGTTGGCTGATTAGCTTGCCAACCTCTAAGTTAAGCAGGAAAAGCATTACTTTATTCACTATCAACGCTCTCTCTTCTTTCTGAGAGTTACGGGCTCTTTTCAAAAGCTGATAAAGCTCTTTTTGCCCAGACTCAAGGATTTCTATTTCTGCCCTTTCCAGGAAATCAGCCAGCACCATTTCCAGCCACGCAATCACATCTCTACCAGATGAAGCTGAAACAACCTCTGGCTGTGCGCCTGCTGCCTGCGCAGCTTCTTTTTGCCTTACGGCATGGCTTAATTTGTCTGCAGCACAGGTTAATATGAAACTGAGAGAAACAGGCTCATCTTTGGATACCTTAAGTATTTCATCTAGGACATCCCTAAAAAGCACTTTGCAAATTTGCGAGGCGATAACGCATTTACTTTTATTTATCCTGCGCTCCCAATCATTAGAAGTTGACAATGGCATGGAGGAACTTTTCCATTCTTTAGCTGTTTTCTTCCTTTCTTCGGATGATTTTTCTGAGGCCAGGGAACGCAAAGCATCTATGATAGCCTCTCTGATAAAATCTGCGTCTTCTCCGCTGACAAGCGTACGCAAAGTGGAAGAGATATTACCGGGCATCGGTACGGCAAACATTACCAATCCTAAAATAAGAAAAGCCGCCATTACGCTAAGTGGTTTTGCTACCAT
Organism: Candidatus Omnitrophota bacterium; assembly: GCA_028687345.1. Lineage (GTDB taxonomy): Bacteria > Omnitrophota > Gorgyraeia > Gygaellales > Profunditerraquicolaceae > JAQUAH01. The sequence continues at coordinate 4,300 of JAQUAH010000111.1, forward strand.
TAGTACTATTGGGGCAAGCATTGCCACTATGGCGTATCCCAGCATAGCCAAAATGGGTAATAAAATGCAGACCAACGGCCCTGCTTGTCTATCTTCCCAGGGATAAAGCAAACCGAGTTTCTTGAGTGCATCGATAAAGCCTTTTACGCTTCTTGGCTCAAAAAAGCCCTTTCTTATCGGTATTAATTTTTCAAGTATTGGACGCCTATCTATCAGCCTTGCCCTGCCTGCCTTACCTATCTGCCTGTCAAAAAAGGTTATGGTTTTGGGCAGGGTGGCCAGATTAGCGCTGCGTACCTTTTCTATAAATCTATCAATTACTATAAAGGCCAATTCATCCCGAGGGACTAAAGGCTCCATTTGGGGACTTGGCCTTAAGCCATCGAAATAAATCATTAATGTATCGCAGACTTCAAGAGCCTCTGTCCCCTTTTTTTGCCTGCCGTACTCAAGGCAGCGTAAATATGAATAAAATAGCTTTCCCACCATTTCATCAGTATCATGTTCTCCGCTTTCAGCCAGCAAGCCAAGTCTGCCTTCTTTATCATAGCCTGCAAAGTCAACAGTGGGCTCTCCTTGCAATTTCTTTGCTGCAGCGATTGATAAGTCAGTTATGCTCTCCTGGCTTTCTGGCTTATCCATTGGATAGAAAATCACGCCTTTTGTCTTACGGGTATCCAGGCAACACAAATTAAACTCTCTTATGCGATAACGCAGCCGCAAAGAGATAAAGATTTCTAAAAGGGCTCCTTTCATCCAAAGCCGCCTTAACCTGTTCCTGCTAATCATGGAATTAGCTGTAGGAGGAAGCGAGCCAATATAAGTCTTTCTATTAGGACCGTTGTAATACCAAATACCTTTTTCCGGGCCGCGTAACACAAGCGCAAAACCGCGGTCTGTCTCCACAAATACACCCCGCCTGCGTTTAAATTTTAATTCAACAGCATAAAGCACAGGTTCCGTTACATCAACGTCAAAGCCGTACCACTCCCATTTCCAATTCTTGGTCAAGCGGGTTTGGCTTACAGGTAGGCCGACATCTCTCTCAGCAGAAGGACTCACAATTTTAATTACATCTGTGCCGGTTAATTTTGACTTATAAACCGGACCGTGTTCTTGATCCGGCACTAAACTAATAATTTTAAAATCTGGCCTTTGGCGTAATTTACCCTGGATTCTTGCTATTGCGCGTTGGCGGTTGCCTTTACGTATATCAGCTTCTGGATAATCTTCATTAAGGATACGCTGTATTATATTCTTTTCGTCATAATCATCGCGCAAATCAATGAGTTGATAGCCAGAGGCGCTAGATTCACGTGGTTTAAGCAGGCCTAATCTCTCTAATTCTCTCAAGTCAGCTGCGATTGTCCTGGGTTTGCGCTCTAGGCCTGAAGCAATCTGTTCTCTAGTCAACGTCTCTGTTTGATTTCTTAAGAACGCAAAGACGCCTGGCACTGAGCCTCTGGCTGGTTTATGCCGAAATGCAGGGCGAGCATTCTTCGCTCCGCCTAAAGGACTGGCAGGAGAATCAAAAAGTTGGCTCCAGAGATATGCATTCTCTCTATCTTGGTCTACCGCCCACTTTTCCTTACCACCCACCCCAGAAGGCCTTCCTTCAAGGGCCTCTCTAAAGACATAGCGCACAATTCCTTCTTTAGCCACAACCATTGTTCCAGGCACATTAAAAGGCCGAGGCAACTTTTTAAGTGTAATATTACGT
>JAQUAH010000112.1 GCA_028687345.1 Candidatus Omnitrophota bacterium
TGCGGGTGAATATGGGTGAAGGTGCCTGTGATGCGTTAGCAAAAAAGACCGTTATTATCGTAGGCGGCTCTGATGCGCTTATGCTTTTAGGTATTGCTATAATTTATTATTTAACCGGCAGCCTCCAGATAGACAACATAAGGCTGGAATTTAATGATAAGTTACCGGTTTTAGCCTATCTTTGCATGGCTATTGCCTGTTTTGCCAAGGCAGGGGCAATGCCTTTTCATTCCTGGATTCCAGACTGCGCCAAGACTGCTCCGGTGCCGGTTGTCGCATACCTGCCTGCCTCGTTAGATAAATTATTGGGCATTTATCTTTTGGCCAGGGTTTCCCTGAATTTATTTGTGATGAATAAGGCGATGAATATATTGCTCATGCTCGTGGGTGCCTTAACTATTATTGCCGCAGTCATGATGGCGTTAGTGCAGCACAATTTAAAAAAGCTCTTAGGTTACCATGCCGTATCACAAGTAGGCTATATGGTCTTAGGGATCGGTACGGGGATACCCATAGGTATTGCCGGAGGAATATTCCACATGCTTAACCACGCCATCTACAAGTCCTGCCTGTTTTTTACCGCCGGTAATGTAGAATACCGTACAGGGACTAGTGAACTCGATGAGCTCGGAGGTCTGGGTAAACTAATGCCGCTTACCTATATTTCTTGCTTAATCGCCAGTCTTTCTATTTGCGGAGTGCCGCCTTTTAACGGGTTCGCTTCCAAATGGATGGTCTATCAAGGTATTATAGCCCAGTTGACAGCCAATACCGTTACAACAGAAAGATTTATTGCGGTTTTATGCTTGATTGCTGCTATGTTTGGCTCTGGACTTACCCTAGCCAGCTTTATGAAATTGCTTCACGCCGCATTCCTTGGGCAATCATCAAACAAGCAAAGCAATAAATCGATAAAGGAAGTTTCCTGGCAGATGTGGCTTCCTTGTATTATTTTAGCTAGTTTTTGCGTGCTCTTTGGCGTATTTGCCAAAGAGATACCCCTTAGATACTTTATTCTTCCCTCGGTAGGGCAGGTAACTTTCGCCGGGGTTTGGAGTGCAGGATTGGCAACTTCATTAATTATCTTTAGCCTCTGTTTAGGGGCATTGATATTTAAGTTAAAGAGCTTAAAACCTGCAATACGCCAAGATGCGACGTTTATCGGAGGAGAACCGCTGGATTTAAAAGAGAATCGGGTTACCGGAACAGATTTTTACAACACAATTAAAAACTTTGGAATCCTAAAAAAGATCTATCAAAAGGCAGAGGCAGGTTATTTCGACCTCTATGAACAGGCTAAACAGCTGGTTTTTGGTTTGGGGAGATTTTTTCAATATTTGCATAACGGGGTTTTGCCTACGTATTTAGTCTGGACGCTTTTAGGGATGATAGCATTGTTTTTTACTCTTGTAAGATAATATGGAATTGCATATTCTTTTATTATTTATGATTTTTGCAGCAATCATCGCTATCGAGGTCAAAGATCTGCTCTCTAGCGTAGTCGCTATGGGTACCGTGGGTTTTGCTTTATGCGTGGCCTTTTTAATCTTAAAAGCGCCGGATTTGGCAATAACTCAGTTGGTAGTGGAAATCCTTTGCTTGATTATCTTAATCCGGGCCACAATTAACAAAGACCTGCCCCTGGTGATTGAGGGCCGCTGGATTTTTAATACTGTTTCTACCCTGGTATTTATTGCCGCTTTTCTTTTCTTTGGCTACCAGGCATTAAAGGAATTACCCGCCTTCGGAGAACCACTTATGCATGTGGTAAAGAAATATTTAGAAGAGGGCACGACCTCGACCGGAGCGGTAAACCTGGTTACCGCGGTAATCTTAGACTTCAGGGCCTATGATACACTGGGAGAGGCAACAGTATTGTTTGCTTCGGTGATTGGAATCATGGCAGTGTTGCGCAGCCCAGGCAGGAAAAAAATAGAGGAAAAGGAAAAGTGATTGACAATTCAAAAACCGGGATGTCCCTGATAGTAAAGACAATTACGCGCCTTACCGTGGGTTTGATACTGCTGTTTGGCATCTATATTGTTTTGCACGGGCATCTTTCTCCCGGAGGGGGATTCGCGGGAGGCGTGATTATTGCCCTTTCTTTTGTGCACCTGATGCTGGCATTCGGCAAAGAAGTAGTCACAAGCAAAATCTCCAAAAATCTTGCCTCTAACCTGGAAAGCATAGGTGCATTGATGTTTTTATCTATTGCCGCAATCGGATTCTTTGGCGGTTCGTTTTTCCTGAACATATTGAAGAAGGGCGAGCCTTTTGAATTATTCAGCGCAGGGACAATCCCTTTAAGCAACCTGGCGATTAGTTTAAAGGTAGGGATAGGCTTATTAGCCATATTTCTGGCTTTGGTGATATTAGAGGGGGCAAAGAAGGAAAGATGAGCCTTTATTTATTATGTTTAACATTATTTTGTATCGGACTCTACGGCGTCTTGCGTAAGCGCAATATCGTCAAGATAATCATCGGGTTGGCTATCATTGAGTATTCAATAAATCTGTTTTTTGTGCTACTAGGTTACCGTTTTCACGGGCGAGCGCCCATAGATGCCCAGGATCAGAATATCCTGAACATGGTTGACCCGCTGCCGCAGGCATTGGTGCTTACCTCCATTGTGATTGGCTTGGGGGTTACTGCCTTACTAATCTCGATCGCTATCAGGCTTTATGAGAAATACGGCACTTTTGACATCACCAAGATAAGGCGGCTCAAAGGTTAAATGAATACCGTAAACATTATTCCCTTATTTGTAATAATTCCATTATTCAGCGCATTCTTTATTTCTTTTATAGGCAGATTTGTAAAGCGCGCATATATTAATCTTGTTTCAGTAATAGCCTGTTCTTCGTTATTATTCCTTTCTTTTTCGGGGCTGAATCTCTTGCGCAGTTCAGCAGCGCCTGCCTTAGTCTATAAAATCGGCGGGTGGGCTCCTCCATTTGGCATTTGTATGGTTTTAGACGGCCTGACAAATTTTATGCTTATCACTGTTAACCTGGTTGCTTTTTTTGTAAGCATATATTCACTTAACTACATGGATAAATATACGGACAGGCCGAAATTCCTGACTTTATTTTTCCTTATGCTGACCGGAATGAACGGCCTGATAGTTACCGGTGACCTGTTTAACCTCTTTGTGTTCCTGGAAATCGCCTCAATTGCCAGTTATGCCCTGGTTGCCTTTGGCACTGAAGCAGAAGAATTAGAGGCATCTTTTAAATATACGATTATGGGGTCGCTCGCCTCTAGTTTTATCTTTGTGGGAATAGCGTTTTTATACGGATTTACTTCAACCTTGAATATGGCTGATATGGCCAGTATCTTAAGCGCAAAGCAAAATATTTGGATAGTAAATTTTGTAGCCGTGTTATTTCTTATGGGTTTTGGGTTAAAGGCAGCGCTTATGCCTTTTCATGGCTGGATTGCCGACGCGCATCCTTCTGCCCCGGCGTCAATTTCGGCGATGCTCTCAGGAGTTTTGATTAAGACCTTAGGCATTTATGCGCTAATGAGGGTTTTCTTTAATGTGCTTGGCATGACCGATGCATATTTGTCAGTATTAATGTTTCTGGGGAGTTTATCAATAATTGTCGCGGTTATTTTAGCGCTTTCCCAGTGGGACCTGAAGAGGTTATTAGCATACCACTCCATAAGCCAGATTGGTTATGTGGTTTTGGGCATTGGGTTGGGTACGCCCCTGGGGATATTAGGAGGGCTCTTCCATTTATTTAATCATTCTATATTTAAGTCTTTGCTTTTTTTGACCTCAGGGGCCATAGATTATTCTACCGGGACCCGGGACTTAAAAGAAATGTCCGGCCTAAGGGAGAAGCTGCCTGTAACTGCCAAGACAAATTTAATTGCCTCAATGTCTATCGCAGGAATACCGCCGTTTAACGGTTTCTTTAGTAAGCTGATTATCATTTTTGCCTGCATTCAAAAAGGCTGCATCGGGTATGCCTTAGCTGCGGTTATCGGCTCTATCTTGACCTTGGCAAGTTTTACGAAAGTGCAAAAGTTTGCCTTTTTCGGTGAATTAAAAGAAAAATATAAAGCCATAACAGAAGTACCACTGGCCATGAAGTTGTCAATGATTGGCTTAGCGATAATCTGCATTTTAGGGGGGTTTTTATTGCTTCCTTCCTTCAGGTTTTTCCTTAATGATGCGGTAGGGGTATTATTAGAAGGCAGAGATTACGCTAAAATAATATTGAAGTAAGGCTCGTAAAATGAAAAGCAAGATTATCCTGTTTATTATAGGGTTTATAATCTGGATGCTCTTAGGCTGGCCGCCTAACCTGCAGCATGCCTTGGCAGGAATTTTTGCAGCTGGTTTTGTTGCAGCTCTAACGGGAGATATGTTTACCCGCAGGCCCCATCGCTTCATTAATCCAAGCCGTTATCTATGGTTTGGTTATTATGTGTTTTTGTTTCTTTGGGAATGCCTAAAGGCAAATATCGATGTTGCTCTTCGGGTGGTTAACCCGAAGCTGCCGATTAATCCCGGCATCGTGAAGGTCAAAACTACATTGAAATCCGATACAGCGCTTACTTTCTTAGCAAATTCTATTACGCTTACGCCAGGGACATTTTGCATAGATATTAAACCGGAATCAGGCATCCTTTACATCCACTGGATTAATGTCGAGTCTGACGATTTAGATAAGGCTACCAAATTAATCGTAGATAAATTTGAAAAAGTTTTAAAGAGGGTTTTTGAATGATAAAGTTTAAATACTTGCGTTGGTGTTTGGGGCTTTTTGGGATATCAGCAATATTATTGTTCATTACGCTTTATCCGATTCCGTCTCTTTTAATGTGGCAGTCCCCTGTACTTGCGCGCTGTTTTTTTATTCTTGCATTGTGTTTTGCCTTCTGTCTGTTGAGGATAATGCTGGGGCCTACTCCTGCTGACCGCGCTGTAGCCGTAGATACCCTCGGTATTTTAATCGTGGGTTTCTGTGCTATTTTAAGTATCCCTACGGGCAGGGATTGGTATATTGATATTGCCATTGCCTGGGCGCTGCAGAGTTTTATCGGAGCGCTCGCCCTGGCGAAATATTTAGAAGGAAGAGGTTTTGATGAATGAAATTATCGGTTATATATTTATAGTAGTAGGCCTGGCGTTTGATATATTCGGGTGTATTGGCCTGCTTCGCCTTCCTGATGTATATAACCGCCTGCAGGCAACTACTAAATGTGTTACCTTAGGTACATCCAGCATTCTTTTAGGAACGATAGTGATAAAGGGGCTTGCCGCTACGAGCATAAAGGCATTTTTATGCATCATATTTTTAGTTTTGACTTCTCCTGTAGCTGCCCATGCGCTTTCCCGCGGTGCGCATATTTCCGGAGTCAAGCTCTGGGGAAAATCAGTCTGCGACAAATACGCAGAAGATAAAAAGTCAAAAAATAGGGAAGAATAATTATATGAAGTACCCAAAATTAAGAGAACTAAAAGAGGCCGTTAAAGCGCTGATTAAGGGCCCTTACACAACTAAATTTCCTTATCAACCGCATAAACCGTTTGAGAGATTCCGGGGCAGGCCGTATTTCCATGAAAAAGATTGCATGGGCTGCACCGCCTGCGCCCAGGTCTGCCCGCCAGGCGCCATAGACTATACGGATGAGATAAAAAACGGCAAAGGAAAAAGGAAATTGACCGTGCATTGGGATATCTGTATATTCTGCGGCCAATGCGAAGCTAATTGTCCTACCGGAAAAGGTATTATCCTTTCTCAGGAGTTCGATTTCGCTACAACCCAGAAGAGAGAAGACCTTAAGCAGGAGATAGAAAAGGACCTTATGCTTTGTGATGGCTGCCAGGAAGCAATTGTGCCTTATGACCAGTATCTATGGGTAGCACAGAGGCTGGGGCCATTATGCTTCTCTAATCCTTCATTGATATTAATTTAGTTAAGAACTTTAAAT
>JAQUAH010000113.1 GCA_028687345.1 Candidatus Omnitrophota bacterium
CGTAGCAGTCACACAGATAGCCGATGAGGATAAATGGCAGAGGGCAACCCTGGCCATAGTCGGGGTGGAAAGGGATAGAAAGAATATGAATAGCATCCTTTCCAGCATAATTAATTTTCTTGAGGAGTTTGGCAATATAAATTTACTTAACCACGAAATGGAGTTGATTTAAGTGAGTCCGCCATAAATTGTGACGGACTCACTTCGCAGACGCTGGAGATTAACAATTAAAGGAGGCTGCTACAATTTACGTATCTTCATTCCGTAAATTGTCTGCTCATTGATGTCAAGAAAAGACAAGGTTACAGAGGCAATACGCAAAGAAGTCAGCATCATAGTCCACGATGAGTTAAAAGACCCGCGTTTAGGGTTTGTTACCATCACAAGGGTAGAGATGTCCAAGGATTTAAGATTTGCCAAGATTTTCTTTAGCGTCTTAGGCAAAGACGAAGATTATAAAAAAACAAGAGATGCGCTGGATTCTGCACTGGGTTTTATCAGAAGGCTGGTTGCCCAGCGTATAAGATTAAGATTTGCCCCGGAGATTATTTTTAGAGAAGATAGGTCGAGCGAATACAGCGTGAAGATTCAGCAGGTATTGGAGGAAATAAAAGAGTTAGATGAACCTCAAAGCAAAGGCAGGCCTAAGAAGAAGGGACGGGTAAGTTGAGCTTAAAGAAAACACTTGCGTACATAAGAAGATATAAGAATTTTTTGATTACCTCCCATACGAACTTGGAGGGGGATGCCCTGGGTTCAGAGTTAGCATTTTATTTCTTGCTTAAAAAAATGGGCAAAGGCGCCAATATTGTAAACGAAGATAGCGCGCCTTTAAGCTATGATTTTCTGCCTGGTATAAAGAAAATTAACAAATTTACCAGAAAATTAGCGGGGGTAAAGTTTGATTGTTTTGCGATTCTGGATTGTTCCAGCCCCCAAAGATGCGGCAGGGTTTGGCAGATAAATACAAATAATAAGCCGACTCTCAATATAGACCACCATATTAGTAACAAGAGATTCGCGGCGGTAAACTGGGTAGAGACAAATGTTTCATCCTGCTCCGAAATGATTTACAGGCTATATAAAGAATTAGGTATCCGGTTTGATAAAACTACGGCCACGCTTTTATATGTTGGTATCCTTACTGATACCGGCTCATTCCGTTATTCCAATACCACTACCCAGACTCACAAAATAGCAGCCGAACTTTTGAAGTACAATCTGGATACGGCAAAGATTTATAATCAAGCATACGGGAATATACCGTTTGAAGATGCCAAGCTGTTCATCAAAATAGCTTCCAAAATGAAATTAGCTTATTCAGGGAAACTCGCCTGGTTTGAGATAGAACGCGATACCTTAAAAAACAAAAGCATTCGCATAGATCTTACCGAATATTTAATGAACTTTGCGCGTGCAATAAAAGGCGTAGAAGTTGCGGTCTTGTTAAGAGAAAATTTAGGCTCGGATGAAGTAAAGGTAAATTTTAGATCTCAGAGCAAAGTCGATGTTAATAAAATTGCCTCTTTTTTTGGAGGCGGAGGGCATAAGACTGCAAGCGGTGCCACCATTGCCGGTAACATTAGCAAGGCAAGAAGAAAGGTATTAGCCAAGATAAAAGAAAGTTTTATATGAAAATTATATACGGCCTCCAGAAGATCAGGAAAATCAAAAAACCTGTGGTAGCCCTGGGTGTGTTCGACGGAGTGCATCGCGGGCACATAAAAATATTAAGGGCAATAGTAACTAAGGCACATAGCATAAGGGGCAGGAGTGTTGTCTTGACTTTTTGGCCTCACCCGCAAGCAGAAAAAAGCCTCTATTCCCTAGAGCATCGCTTAAGATTAATCGGGGAACAGGGGGTGGACATATGCATAGTAATAAATTTTAACCGCCAGTTTTGCGGCATGCCAGCTTTTGATTTTATAAAAGATATTTTAATTGAAAAAATAGGGGCAAATTTTATATATATAGGAGAAAACTTCAGGTTTGGAAGAAATGCAGAAGGTAATTATAGAACCCTGCGGAAATTGTCCGGAAAATTTAATTTTAAATTAAAGGTATTTAAAGTAATCAAAATGGGAGGCAGGGAGATAAGCAGTACTTATATTCGTAACTTAATTACAAAGGGGGATTTGCCTCTTGCTTGTAAGCTGCTTTCCCGCCGGGTGAGTATTTTAGGTACGGTAATTAAAGGTAACTTCTTAGGTAGAAAAATCGGGTTTCCTACAGCAAACATTAATCCCCATCATGAAGTAGTCCCGCCAAATGGCGTATACGCAGTAAGGGTTATTTTTAACGGAAAAATATTCAAAGGCGTATGTTATATCGGCAAGAGGCCTACATTTCAAATAGAAAAAGCAAAAATACACATAGAGGTACATATATTTGATTTCAAGCAAAATATTTACGCAAAATTTTTAGAAATCCAATTTATCAAAAAGATAAGAAAGGAAAAGAAATTTGATTCTCCCGCCAGTTTAGCCAAAGAAATCAGAAAAGACGCCTCGATTGCTAACCGTGTATTTTCCCTCCATTAAATTGTAACACAATATATGCTAATCACGCCTCTTTTAAGCCACTAGTTCTTGTATTCTATCAGGTTAGGGGAATTTTTATCTTGACAAGACATCGGATTTTATCTATACTTGGATACAAAGTGGATAAAAGTGGAGTAAAGTGGAAGGACTGAAATTATGTTCTACGGAGAGTATTTTCATTCCATAGACCGCAAGGGCCGTTTAATCTTACCTGCCAAATTTCGTGAAGTTGCAAAGAGTCATTTTGTGGAGAAGTTTTTTGTTACCCGCGGATTAGATACCTGCCTTTTTATGTTTCCGGAAGAGGAATGGCGCACGCAAGAGAATAAATTTAAAGCTATTTCTTTTACAAAGCAACAGTCGCGTACATTTAACCGTTTATAGTTCTCCGGCGCAGCCGAGATTGTTTTTGACAGCCAGGGCAGGATTCTCCTGCCGCAGTATTTAAAAGATTTTGCCCAGATTAAAAAAGAGGTAGTGATTGTGGGTGTATCTAATAGAATTGAGATCTGGGCAAAGGATAAATGGGAAGAATTTTACGGAAATTACCGGCAATCTTTTGAAGAGATAGCCGAGAAGTTGATGGATGCATAAATTTCATATACCTGTTATGCTTAAAGAGGTTCTAGATTATTTGACCTTGAGCCCAGGAAAAATCATAGTAGATGCCACAATAGGCACCGGTGGGCATAGCAAGGAGATTCTGGAGCGTATCTTACCGGGAGGCAGGCTTATCGGTATTGACCGTGACCAGGAGTCTTTATCTGTCTGCCGCGAAAGACTACGTGAATACGGTAATTCCTGCGAATTTGTGCATGGTAATTTTGTAGATACCGATATTATTCTGGAAAGATTGAATATAAACAAAATTGACGGCATACTCTTTGATTTGGGTATTTCTTCCTTTCAATTAGAAGACCCGCATCGGGGTTTTAGCTTTCAGCAGGATGGGCCGCTGGATATGCGCTTAGACCGCGATAGTTATATATCCGCATATGATTTAATAAATAATCTTAATGAGGAAGAAATTTCGGATTTGCTTTGGATGTTCGGACAGGAGAGGTGGCATAACCGCATTGCACATTTATTGGTGGAAGAGAGAGAAAAACATCCTATTGCTACGACACAGCAACTGGCTAACATCGTCTTTAGGGCAATGCCCCATAGATACAGGCACAGGTTCTACCGCATTCATCCTGCGACGAGGACTTTTCAGGCAGTGCGTATTGCAGTAAACAGGGAATTAGAAATACTTGAAGCAGCAATAAATAAGGCTATCGCATGTTTAGACAGAAGAGGAAAAATATGCATAATTTCCTTTCATTCTTTAGAGGACCGCATAGTTAAGCATACTTTTCGTAATGCAGCTACCCAAGGACAGCTGAATATAATTACGCGTAAACCTATAACTGCGAATCCGTCTGAAGTAGAAGCCAACCCTTCCAGCCGTAGCAGCAAATTAAGGGTGGCAGAAAAATCGTAATGCTATGAAGCTATCTAAAATTCTATCATTGATTGTGTTTATTACCTGTTTTTCCCTCCTTTATGTCTATCAGCAAACAGAAATTTTCCGCCTAGCATATCTTGGCCAAAAAAAACAGGCATATTTTAATGATTTACTTGATAAAAATAGTATCTTGAGATATAATATAGAAAAGAATGCATCTCTGGCTTGCATTGGTAACAAAATCTCCAAGACAACTGACTTCAAGATGCCTGATACTTACCGCTTAATGAGATTAGTGCCTGCCCAGCAGCGCTTGGGACGAAAAGAAGAGTCGCATAATAAAGAAACGATATTTTCTCGCCTCTTTGGGGTTAAAGCCCAAGCCGAGGCAAGGACAATTAACACTTCGACTTCGCTTGATGGTAGATGAAGAATAAATCTTAATCATTAACCTTCAGGCTTAGCTAAGAAACTAAAGCCAATTGTATATAAGTAATTGTCACCGCAGAAGCGAAGCGGTATTTTTATTATTAATTCTCTTTCTGCTATTATGTGTCGCCCGCCTTTTTTTTATCCAATTCTTCCGCGCAAATTATCTTGCCGGTATTGCCAAGAAACAGCATAACCTATTCGTAGAATTAGAACCTTTAAGAGGGGCCATTTGCGACGCTAATCTACGGCAGCAGGCTGTTAATATGCCCGTTGATTCTCTTTTTGCATCGCCGAATGAAATCCCGGATAAAGATAAAGAAAAGATTATCAGGCAGCTTATGCCCATCCTGAATTTAGACCGGTCTTACTTAAAAGAAAGGCTATCCCGCAAGAAATCATTTGTCTGGTTGGCGCGCAAGATAACACCGGAACAAACTGAAACGATTAAGAGGTTAAAGATAAAGGGCCTGGGGTTCCTGAAGGAGAGCAAGCGTTCTTATCCTAATAGTTATCTTGCCAGCCACGTAATCGGTTTCGCGGGGTTGGATAATGTAGGCTTAGAAGGGGTTGAAACTTCGTTCAATAAATTACTTATCGGAGAGCCCGGATGGGCTTTATTCTTAAGAGATGCACGCCAGAAAAGGCTTGACCTCTGGGAAAAAATGGTTCTGCCAAAAGACGGCTATGACATAATCTTAACGATCAATGAGGTAATACAGTATGTTGCCGAACGCGAACTTGACAAGGCATATAAGACTTACCATGCCAAGGCCGCCAGCATCGTAGTCATGGACCCGCACACCGGAGCCATCCTTGCCTTGGCTAACAGGCCTACGTATGATTTAAATCAACACTCAAATTCCAGTAAAGACCAGATCAGAAACCGCGCGATCTGCGACTTATTTGAACCAGGTTCGGTATTTAAAATCGTAACTGCCTCAGCAGCGATAGAGGAAAAGAAAGTAAGCGAAGAAGATAGATTTTTCTGCGAGAATGGTTCTTATAAGGTAGCAGGCCACATCTTACACGACCATCGCCCGCACGGATGGTTAACTTTCAGGGAAGTAATCGAACAGTCAAGCAATATTGGCACCGTTAAGGTGGGCCAGATTTTGGGCCCGGATTTACTTTATCGATACATAAAGTTGTTTGGCTTTGGTTCAAAATTAGGAATTGAATTGCCGGGAGAAATAACAGGCATGATTAAGGAACCAAGGTTTTGGTCTAGGGCCTCTATTACCGCGATTCCCATGGGCCAGGAGGTAGGGGTTACTGCGTTACAGTTAACAGCTGCCATCTCTGTAATTGCTAATGGCGGACAACTTATGAAGCCTTACCTTGTAGAGGAGATCAGGGATAAGTTCAGTGAGACGATTAAAACATTCCCGCCCATATTGATTCGTAAGGTAATTTCGCTGGATACAGCAAATAGAGTAAAAGAAATACTTGCAGGCGCAGTAGAAGAAGGCACCGGAAAATTAGCTAAGCTGCCGGATTTTAACGCTGCCGGCAAAACAGGGACT
>JAQUAH010000114.1 GCA_028687345.1 Candidatus Omnitrophota bacterium
CCAAACAGAAGAACTTCGGCGGATGAGTAAAATCCTCTAAAAATAACTCGTCCCCTATTTTGTATCCGTGATAACAATGGCCGTATACGCCGGTAACCGTAAGCTTTAACCTGGGGAAAGGGGAATCTATTTCACTCATCTTAATTAAGCAATCCTCTTGTGTTGCTGATTAGCTCTTCTTTAGTAAAAAACCTCTTTGATCGTTCAACCTGATGTACCATCTGGACTAATTTCTTATTCAAAGGGGCATCCAGATTCTGTTCCTCGGCGAGGTTTACGAATTCGCCATTAATATAATCAATCTCTGATGGCCTGCCTCTTTTTATGCTCTGCAATATTGAACCATAAACCGGCTCTTTGCTTAAATTAGTCATTATCCCTGCTAATATGCTGGCTGCCTGTACGGTGGGCAAGCTGGTTAACTTTGTAATTCGCTCTAAGGGAAAATCCGGAAGCGATGTTAAATTGATACCTGCTTTGTTAATGATCTGGAGGCCCTCTTTCCAGATAGCGATACTGATGCGGCTAACCTCAAGGTCCGAAAAAACCTCCTGCATGCTCTCACCCAATATCGCCGGCAGGCAATTATTGGCATTCACAAAAATTTTTAAATACTTCATACCTTTTAAATCTTCGGCTATAATCACCGGGAAAATTTTTTCAAGCACTTGGCTTATCTGGACAACCTTTGCGTCATTTCCTTTTAATAGCCCAGAGATAATCCAATGCCCTTCAAAATTGTGCACAATCTTACCCGGCTCTAAACTTGTTGCGCCAAACATCACGATGCTGGAAATGATATTTTCCTTAGGTACGTGTTTAGCCACCATATTGTCCGCGCGAACTCCATTTTGCGTGGTGAGTACGGCTGTATCCTGCAAAAAGTTTTTATTTTCTCTTAATGCTGCCTCGATATCCTGGGTTTTAGTCGCCAGGATTATCAGTTGGGCTTGAGAGTTTATTTGATGAGACGCATCGATTTCAATACTAAAATTTCCCCTTAGGCCCTGAATGCGCAGGCCCTCATTCTTTATTGCCTCAACCGCATCAGCATGGCCTACTAACGAAACATCTTCGCCTTTAATTTTCAGGTATCCGGCAGCCAACCCGCCGATTGCTCCGGCACCAATAATCACTATTTTCATTTTTATCCTTGTTTCGGAAAGCCGTATTTTTTGTAGTCAAAGCCTGTCTGTTCTAATAACCTGACCATCATGCTATAGAACGGGGAAGGCACATCAGTAAAGAAGGCGCTGATTACATCCTCTTCTTCAACCCGGCCGGCATTACGAAGCCCCGCAAATTCTGTTGCTTTTTTTGTGACTGCTTGCTCGGTAATCCTGCGATGGAAAACCGGGATTTTAGAAATCATCAGCTTGAATTTATCCTCTGTCTTCTTCTCCCAATCCATTGCTTAACTCCTAGGAATCATTAGTGATAAAACTCTAATATAAAATATAGTAAAATTTTACTATTCAAATTTCACTACATTATAAAAACTAATTTGAACATTGTCAAGAGAAAAATTTGGAAATTATGGCCTTGTGAGGCCATAATTGTAACTATTGCAATTTCAAAGAGTTCAAAAACTTTTTTCTTGCAATTATATAAAAATGTGTTATATTAATTTCGTTAAACAAAAAACCACGGATTTTAAGTGCGTGGATTTTTTGTTTACAGGAGATAAAATTTTATGCCGGATTTTGAAAGTGGTGACCGCAGGATTTTTGAAAGATTTCGCTCTCGGTTCTCCTTAAAATATATAAACCTTAATTCCAGCAAAGAGGGGCTTGGCCATACGAATGATGTCTGCGCCAACGGATTATGCATAAATGTACAGGAGAAATTATCCAACCATAACCTCCTGGAAATATGGCTCCTGCTACCCAACAGAAACCAGCCGCTTTATACGCGCGCAGAAGTAATCTGGTCAGCTATGACAGGAAGAAAAGATTATACTGTAGGGCTTAAATTAGAAAAACCAGACCTGATGGAGTTATCCCGCGTCTTGAAAGTAACCAGTGCCCTTCCCGATAACCATCCCTAATAATCCTTAAGAAATTTCCTTTTACTCAAAAATAAAAGCCCACCTTTGTAAATGATACAAAAGTGGGCTTTACTTACAGATTACACACATTTACTACTTTTTATTTTTTTAACATCTCTAACAGAATAAAGATAATCGAAAGGAGAAAACAGGTATTAGCGGTAATGAATAATGCTTGCCCTGTCAAACCTCCCTTGATCATAGGTACAGGATAAAATGTCACTCTTGAAGTAACGCCGATGAATAAAAGCAGTATACCAAGCGCTATGGTTATGTGAGCTATAACCTTCATTTTTCCACCTCCTTTTTTGTTGGTCTGTTACATTTTCACTAATCTATGCCCAGCCGCTATGGTGTCTTTTACCGACTACAATCAAACTAGCCAAGATTATAAACGTTATGCCCGCCTGCAAGATAGCTAAAAAAGCTTCAGGCGCCCGGTCATTACTTACCATAATTGCGGCTATCCCTAAGGATATCGTAACGCCCCATATAAACACCACCGCCCCCAGGGGACTAAACCCCAAATCAACCAGGTAATGATGAAAGTGGTCTTTGCCTCCGTAACCCATCCACTCAAGCATTGTCTTAACCTTGCCTTCCTTTACCCTCATTACCGTAGTAAAGATCATGTCAAAAATAGGAACTCCCAAGATTAAGACCGGGATAGATATTTTTACAATACTATCCTCTGCCCAATTCCCGACTAAAGCGATAGCTGCAAGAATAAAGCCAAGAAACGTGCTTCCTGCTTCTCCCAGAAATATCTTTGCCTTCTTAAAATTAAAGGGGAGAAATCCTAAACAGGCAGCGAGTAATATAATTGACAATAACCCTAATGGGTATTGACCAAAGAAATACAGGATGACTGCAAAAAAGAACAGGTTTATTGCTGCCGAACCTCCTGCTAAGCCATTCATGCCATCCAAATAATTATAGGCATTAGTAACGCCCACTATCCAGATAGCCGTAATCAATACCTCCGTAATCTCTTTCCATGGGCCCTTGGGCAAAAAACTTATCTTTGCACCGAGCCTTATAACAATCAAAGCAATCAACAGCTGGAGAAGAAAACGCAGGCGCGCGGTAAGTTCTTTAATATCCGTAATCAAGCCTAAAATCAGGATAAACGTCCCTCCTATTAATATGGGAAAATAAAGATGGAAATATTTCAGATTAAAAAAGAATAGACCTGTAATTAAACCAAGGTAAATTGCCGCTCCGCCTAAGAGGGGCGTGGCAATTCTGTGAATCTTGCGTCCTCCGGGATGGTCTAAGATGTTTAAACGGAAGGCTAAAATTATAAACAGCGGGATGGAAAGATACGTAACTAGAAAAGAAACCAAAAAAGCCAGGCCAGATTTCATATTTTAATCTATTCGCTTTAATACACGCAACGCCCTGAAGCCCTCTGCAAACTTACATCTACCTTGAAAACCGCGGAAATTAGCACACGACTGCACGCTTTCTAGGATTGTAAGGTTCTGTACCCTGGTCCTATCTACTTGCGAGGCATGCGCTTTTAATAATTCTAATTTCTTTTCCAGTACATCGTTTATATCCACAAAAATATCGGGCTCAAAATGCTGCGTGGTGGGGACTTCATAGAAAAGCACTTCCTTTATGTAGCGTGTAGCAGAGACGCCAGCCTGGGCAGTTGAGCGATGATCTTGATGCACATCATCCCAGTAATTTAAAAAGACTATATCCGGAGCCACCTGGTGGGTTACTTCTTCAATTTTTAAAATCAGCTCACGGTTATCTACTAACTCGGTATCCCTGAAACCTCCCCAGAAGAGGCCTTTTGCACCCATTATATCTACCGCTGCTTCTTGTTCCTTCTTCCTAAGGTTTGGGTCAGCGCCGAATTCTCCGTCTGTAAGTACGAGGAGCGAAACCTTATTACCTGCCAGGCTGTATTTTAAAAGTGTGCCTCCACAGCCAAACTCAATATCGTCGGGGTGCGAACCGATGGCCAAGATATTCATCATTTTTGGCTCCTTATTAGACACCTGTATTATATCATTAAAATTTTGTTAATCAAAATAATTTTCTAAAGTTGGCTGGGCCTGGCGGGGAGTTTTTATGTTTAGCACTTTCAAGATTAATTCTCTGGTTGGCAGATAATATCCAGAAAGCATAAATTTAAATACCAAGGGACGGCTGGAGAGCTTTGAGACAAATACTCTTTTTAAACAAAAGATGTCTTTATCGTCAAATTCTCCCCGTTGATATGCTGACCCCGCAGCCGCTTCGTAACCGGCTTCCTTTGTCATTTCTTTTAGCAAGTTATTCGTAGCTCCAAAGGGGTAAGAAAAAAAAGCGGCCTTTCTTTTAAGCCTTTCTTCTAATATCAACTTTGAATCAAGAAGCTCTTCTCCAGCCTGCTTAGGCAACAATAAGGTTAAGGGCTGATGAGATATGGAATGTGACCCTATGCCTACAAGGTCATCTTCTTTTAATTTATCCAGCATTTGCCAGGTTAAATATCTTTCGTTATCTTCTAAGGTATCAAGAATCACGAACAGCGTAACAGGAAACCGGTATTTTCTTATTATTGGGTAGGCAAGCTCATAAAAATTCCTTTCTCCGTCATCAAAAGTTATTACTACCCAATTATCAGGAATCTTCTCTCCTTCTTTCATCTTCTCTACCAATTTTTCTAAGGAAACTATCTTGTAATTATGCTTTGATAAATACTCCATCTGCCTTGCAAATACATTTAACTTTAAGCTTATAACTTCATCTTTTTCTTCGCTCTCAGATAACGAGTGGTACATTAGGATTGGCGTGGTTCTGCGGGGGAAAATGAAAGTAAAAAATACAATGGCGACAAGGCTGATTAAACTAAAAAATGAGATGAGCAGAATTTTAAAAAAGCGATTGCCCTTACGTATACTCATTAAGAAAATCCCGAAGGTAAATCTAAGTACCTGACAAAATCTTCAGCGAATCAGGGCCGTGGTTAAACATTAGGTCGATTATTGACATAAACGGCAGGAATGGCTTATGAAGTTGCGTATATTCCGGATGTTTAAATTGTTGATAAATTAATTTTATGTTATTTTGCTGGAACTTTTCTTCCTCAAGATATGCCTTACCGCCTGCCCCGGAAAGATAAACATCTGCCTTTAAAGCCTGGCATATATCAATAATCCGCTGGGTGCTGGCAGAGTTAATCTTAAATTGCGATTCCAGGTATATCTTCTTGTCTATCCCCAGAAATTGATTTATTGATTTTATCAGATGAATATTCAGGTCAATTAATCTTTCCCATTTTTTGCTATACAAATCTTCAAAAAATCCGCTATATTCCTTAAAGAAAGCGCTTCTGGTATAATTCAAATATATGCTTCGCCAGTGCCTTTTATTCCAGTCTTGGGAATTATCAATATAAACCTGGGAGATATTCGGATAAGGCTGTTCGGTTTTCAATACGGGCACGCTAAGCCATATCCAGCTGTCTTTTGTCCTTATGCGATTACGATTTTGGTACCCTCTCTCTTCATATTGCACATTATCCAGAAAAACGAAAGCTTGGGCTTCATATATTTTATGAAAATACCCCAGCCACGGCAAATATTGCGGTTGATGCGCTGCGATTATCATGTTAATAAAACCTCTTTATAAAGGGTATCGAACTCCTGTATCATTTTTGCTGCTGAAAATTTTTCATCTATCCATTCCCTGGCATTTTTAGACATCGCAAGCCTTCTTTGACTATTTTCTAGAAGCTGGCAGATAGAGGAGGCAAGCTGCTTTGGGTCTTTGGGGGGAACGAGCACTCCTGTAATTCCGTCTTTAACTACTTCAGGGATCCCTCCTACCCTCGTAGCAATAACCGGAACTCCCAGGCCCTGTGCTTCAAGTAA
>JAQUAH010000115.1 GCA_028687345.1 Candidatus Omnitrophota bacterium
GTAAATGCATCCGGAGAATTTTTCGCAGATTATAAAGCTTACCTTGCGCATGCAAAAGATTATATCAGACAGAATGTGAAACCGGGAGAAATCGTATTTCTGGATAACCTGCGTTTCTGGGATGAAGAAAACGAAAAAGACTTACCCGGCTCTGATGATTTTGCCAAGGGTTTCGCTAGCCTGGGTGATTTCTTTGTGCAGGAGTGTTATCCTCAGGCGCACAGGCCTAATTCTACTGTCGTTAATATTGTAAAATATTTCAAGAGAAAAGCAGTCTTCGGAGAGAGTTATTTACTGGAGTTAAAATATTTCAATAGCCTAAGAGCAAAGCTTAAGAAAGAAAAACGCGGCCCAATTATGGTTAGTTTAGCAGGCGTGAAGGTTGAGAAAAAACCAGGCATAATTTCTAAGATCACTGTGGCGAAGATGCTTGTAGAAATAATGCGGCCACGAGACTACTTTAAGTTGGGCGGCGCGCTAGCATATACCTTTATCGTTGCCAGATATGTAATGGGTAAAAACAAGAGAGCAGTTAGACTAGCAAAAAGTGAGGAAGAGCTTGTTAAGTTGGCAGAGGAAGTAACAGAGGCGCAGATTCAAAAGTTGGTGGGAAATTCGCTAGCGCAGAAAGAGCTTATTTCAGATGCACTATGGCTATTAAAAAGAGCCCAAGAAAGAGGCATAATTGTTCTTTTCCCCGTAGACCACCGCACCACGGATAAATTAAAAGAAGGAAAAATTGTCTTCGAAGGTAAAGGATTGCCTGCTGATGCAAACATCAGAGTGGTAACAGGAAATCTTCAAGTAGGCCAGGCAGGCGTAGATATAGGGCCAAAGACAGAAGAGCTTTATATACGAGCGATGGAGAAATGCGAAATAATTCTAATCGCCGGTCCGGATGGAATAATTGAGGATGAGCGTACCGCCATAGGGAGCATCGGACAGGTTAAGGCAATGGGTGATTTGACCAAGCGTGGTATCGAGACTATCGGCTGCGGCGGTGAAACCGAGGCCTTGGTGGCAAAAGCCAAAGTGAAATTATCACACGTTTCAACAGGCGGAGGCGCAGCCTTAGAAGATATAGAGAAAGACGGAAATCTCCCAGGCACAGTGGCAGTCAGGGAGAACTGCCCACCTATGCGCGAATGGCCTACGGTGGCTATAACCGGGGTTGATGGAATAGAAAAATTAAGAGAAATATCCGCTACCCTAAACCATGCTTTTCCGGGAGGAATGGTGCAGCCGGCTTTCTCTACAGAGCGCCATGATACTGCTGTTAACGGAAAAGATGATACACGGCAGGCTTGTTTAGATATATATCCTTGCGCAGGAGGATTTAATGTACGCATTCCGCAAGCCAGGGAAGAAGATTTATCAAAATTACCCTATGAATACATGGAAGTGCCTGTGATTGTAACGAAAGAAAACATTCCAGAGAGCTTAAGAGCAGAGTTTGACAAGACTAAGAAAACCGAAAAAGAAGTTACGCAGGTTGTGATTAAATATCTTACCGAGCAGTTTAATGCCTCCCCGATAGATGTAGTATCGGAGAAAGAGTTACGTTCGCATAAGCTTAAAGAGCTTAAAACCGATTCAAGGTCTCTTGGCCCGGTTGTATTTAATGCCATAACTGCCATTGCAGAAATCGGCCCTACAGGAGACCTTTTAATCCAGGTCCACTTCTGGGTTAGGCACAAGTATATGGCTGCAATCAGCGAGTGGAATGAAGAAGCCCGCAAGTCCTCTCCTGAGGTCAAGGTTGCTATTGCATCTGACTGGTATCGCCGGCTAAATCCGGATAAGCCGCTTGAAGCCTTATCCCGTTATGGCTTTATGTTCCTGGCTGAATTCAGAAGTGGTAATTTCAGCCGCGCAAATCTATTGGCCCAGCTGATTGATGGCATTGATGTAAAGGAGCTGATTAACCCCGAAGGGATTATTTATGACAGAGATTTAGGAGTAGCTGCTTCCTCTCTTGATGAGCAGGCTGAAATTCCTGGTTTTGGGCCCCACCAAAAGGCATTCTTAGCCAGCCAAAATAGCATACAGCAATTAGTTCATGATTTGTATGTCTATGTCGCCACATTCTTTGATGATGAAAGAAAATGTTCGGTTGCGGTTGAGAACAGAAGGTTGCAGGATGCCTTAATCGGATTTTATTATCGCCTCAGCCGTTACTTAGACTACTTAGCCTACCAGGAACAGCTTAAGGATGTTGCTTTCTTTGAAACCTTGCGTATTGAGATTGGCAGGTATGCCCAGAGGCTTAACCAGGCGATTAGACACGAGGATGCTTTGGAGGTAAATGGGTCTGATTGTAGCAGTTTGATTAATTTCTTAAACGCTAAGCCTGATGTCAGGCTTTCCTTTGGTGAGCAGAGAGGTTTGCAGAGCCTCTATAAGGAGTATGCGCCCGAAGGTGGAAAGTGGGCAAACGATATCCTGGAAATAGCCGAATACTTAACCTTGCATAATTTTGTTGCAGCATTCAGGCAGGTTAAAGTAGATAATCCCTGGTTAGTGAAACCTTCTGACAACCTTAATGTGGTTGAGGATGGCAGCGGCCGTATTGCGACTATGGCATTGAGCCTATTATCCTCAGGTGATTATAACGCTGGCGAACCCGGGCATGAAAGTTTCTATTGCGTAAGGACCCAGGCCCTAAAAGGAGATACTGCCAAGGATAAATTTGCTGTGGCCCTTAACAAGGTAAAAGAAATGTTTAGCGACATTGTTATTGGCGGCTCAGGATTAAGCCTCAATATTAATAATCAGGAAATTCCTTTGTCTGATTTAATCGCAGACGGCAGGCTTAATTTCGTTACAGATAAGAAGCCTTGTTGTGCAAAACAGGACATGGGAGTTACTATGCCCGTTGAGAGTGTTTATCCTGTTTATATCCGGCTGGGAAGAAAAATTATTGGCACTGTTTTTGTGATAGACGTTGCGCAGTTTATTCAAGGCCTTAAAGATAGCGGCGTAAAACAAGATAACTACCCCAGGCCGTTTATCGTTAATTACCATGGCCGGGACATATATTTCTGCTTAATGATTGATGCAACTCCGGGAGGCGTGGAAATGGGAGACGGTGTTGTGGAGCCTATAGGGCAAGAAGAGGCAAAGAAGGCTAAAGCAGATAAAAAGTATAAGCCTAAATTTAAATTAAGCGCACCTACTGTCTGGCAAATGGCTGCTATTAGCCGCCTCAGAGAAAGCGCAAAGGAAGAATTAGGCGGCCCTAAAGAGGAATTAGCCCGGCTGCGTGAAATATTAAAGCAGATAGAAGAAAAGAGATTAAACGGACAGGGGATCTGGTGGCTTTACCTTAAGGCGCAGATTTGTTCTAAGTTGCTCCTGCCTTTAAGTGGCGGCATTCATTTTATGGGCAGGTATTTGCATAAAGTACCTTTAATTAAAGAGGCCGGCGCTATGTATGCTACGCCTACATCCTGTTCAACTAACGGCGCTTCTTATGTTAGCCATAAGCTCTCTGCTCTCTTTGGGTTTGGCCGCAGGATCTGTGCCCTGCTGGGCACTACCCTGCATATGTATACTTCTGACGGACAGAAAGGCCCATTTGGGCACTTATGTGCCAGGTCAACCGGTGCTGCGGAAGGGGTTAAACAAAACCTCGACATCATTGCCTTATTTACTGCATTGAGAATCCCTGTTGCCATGGTTGATGCAAGAGTGGTTGTAATGGGTGGCTCAGTCTTTGATTTTATCTTCCAGACACCGTATCCGGTTCCCAAAGAAGTGTTTGCCGATTATCTTGTACGCGTGGGGCAAGAATTCCCCGATGAGTTAAAGGTCTTTACTAAAGCAGATGCCAGGGAAGGCGTGTATCGTTGGAAAGACACAATTAGCGGGCAAAGAACAGGTTCAATTGTTTATCTGGACACGCTTGCCCAGATTAGTCCTAATACCTTCCGTATTCTTGTAGCTTACGATAATGAGATGAGCTTTTCTTATAAGATGCATGAGTTTATTGAAGCGTTATTCTTGGCCAGGCAGAGGCAAAAGCATAAACGTAGAAGAGCCCAGGCGCGTAGAGAAGAAGCAGCACGGTTTGCCACGCCTAGAGGACAATTTGAGGCCGCTAAAAACATAAGGGATTTTCAACCCGAATTGGCAGCCAGCCATGAGCAGATGGGTAATACATTACTAAGGATAAATAAATATCTGTCTAAGAGAGGAAGAATTCACGTTTCACCGAAGGATTTTGCTCTGGCTGAAATAGATAATGACAACAGAGTACGCTGGCGCATTGCGCTACCCGAACTAAGACGTATCATTACCGAAGAGCCAAAAGGCCCGAGATTAACGTTAGCCGCAGCGGAGAATGTTATCCGTTACATTGAAAAAATACTTTCTCCTGTTGAAGAAGAGGCTCATTTTGAAAGAGAAGGATTATCTGCTGTAGAAGGAGTAGTAAAAGAGCCACCTTGTTCTTCAGTGCAAGAAGCCTTTGCCAGGGCCCAAAAAGGAGCCCCTGAGCCACCAGGCTATTGGACAAAAGCCATGGTTGCCTGCAATAGCCGGGGCAGGTCTTTAGGAGTTATTGACAGCGGTGATACAGTTAAGGTATTTGATCATCGGGCTGACCGCATCAGGGCACTTGCAAAAGTCTTAGTCGACACCCTCTTTAATAAATTCCGCACGAAGAAAGACCTGAAGGTTAATTTTGTTCCTTTAACCCCTTATGACCCTGAGCTTTTTAGAGAGTTAGGCATAGAGCCAGTGTTTAGTGATGAAGAACTATACGAAGATGTAACTAATACAGCAACAGATGTCTGGGAAGGTGCCGGTAAAACAATTGCCTTCATTGCCGAGACTGAGAAATTTACCCATGTAACCTACTACTTCTGGGGAGGAAAAGACAGGAAATTAAAATACGGTTATACAGTAATGGTGCCTTCCAACAGTATACAGGACCATTCTAAGAAGCCGCAGATGAAGGCAAAAGAGATTACAGATATTGCCTTAGATTGCGCGTACGGCAGGAATGGGATGAAGAAGGCAGACGTCATTGTGATGAATTATGCCAATATGGATATCCTTAAACATACAGGTAACCACAAGGCAATGGTTAAGGCCGCAGAAACTATTGACAGAAACCTTGGCCGTATCCTGCCTGCTGTTGATGAAATGGGAGGTTTTGCAATTATCACTGCTGACCACGGCGCGGGCGAGGAAACCAAAGAATTAGATGAGAGAGGTAATTTTATCCTTCATCCAAAGACAGGTAAATCTATTCCTGCGGTCTGCCACTCTTATGGGACTAAAGTGCCGTTTATTGTTTACGGTTTTGGCAAGAGAGGGGAAGTTCCTTTTAACTTACGTGATGGAGGTTCTGTGGCCAACGTAATTCCTACTATGCTTGAGTTACAAGGTATTCTTAAACCCAGAGAAATGGTAGAGAGCCTGCTTCAAGCAACAGGTAAATTGCCGGCAAAAACCGGCCCGGCAATGTTGATTATTCGAGACGGTTATGGAATCAGAAAATTTGATACACCGGATGCCCGCGCCTGTGACGCGACACTAGAGGCTAGAACCCCTGTTGATGATATGCTAAGGCGGGATTACCCTAATACTGCGTTACTTTCGCATGGAGAGGCAGTAGGATTACCCGAGGATTATATGGGAGATTCTGATGTCTGCCATAAAATTATCGGAGCAGGCAGGTTAATTGAAGCTCCAATTTCAAGAATTAATAAGAGTATTAAATCAGGTGAGTACTTCAGGAGGGAACAGAATGTCGGGCCCGTAAGAAAAGCCAGGGATGCAGGTAAGTCTGTAGTGTTAGTGGGGTTAGTTTCAGAAGGAGGGGTACATTCACACTTCAATACCCTGCTTGCCGACCTGGAATTGTGCAGGCGTGAAGGTGT
>JAQUAH010000116.1 GCA_028687345.1 Candidatus Omnitrophota bacterium
GCAGATCAGTTCTTTCTTCAGATATAAAATTACATCTTAAGTTAATGAGAAGGGATACGGGCAGCATAAAAGAGCTCCTTCATTTTGTCTTGCCTTATATTTTTAAGACACCGTGCTCTCCGCATTTAGCCAGCAGGATAGAAAATAAAAAAATCCATGAAAATAAAATCATAAAAAGCTTCAAGGCGTTATCCGCAAAATTAGATTTCGTAATAGTGGAGGGCACAGGAGGCGCATTGGTGCCTTTTAATAGAAATCGCCTGGTGATAGACATAGTCAAAGAACTTGATTTGGCGGTACTGATTGTGGCGGAAAATAAGCTGGGCGCGATAAACCATACATTATTGACGATAGAGGCGTTGACTCAAAGAAAGATAAGAATTCTTGGTTTGGTGTTTAATAACGTAAAAGAAAAGAATAAATATATCTTAAAAGACAATCCGCAGATAATAAAAACCCTAACAAAACAAAAGGTTTTTGGAATTCTTCCCAGCTGCGATTCATATCAGCTTTTATACGAAAACTTTATCCCCATAGGTAAAAAGATATTAAGAGAGTTGTGAAAAGATGAATAATTGGCAAAAGAGGGACTTAAAATATATCTGGCATCCTTATACGCAAATGAAGGATTGTAAGCTCATGCCTCCTATTTTAATAGAAAAGGCGCAAGGCCTTAAGCTTTATGATACAGAAGGCAATTTCTATTACGATACCATCTCCAGTTGGTGGTGCAATGTCCACGGCCACAATCACCCCAAGATTAAAGATGCGATTAAAAAACAACTTGATTCTTTAGAGCATGTTTTATTCGCAGGGTTTACCCATAAACCTGCTATAGCCTTGGCAGAAAAAATCATTTCACTTGCGCCCACAAAGTTGACTAAAGTATTCTTTTCCGATAATGGTTCGACTGCGGTAGAGGTGGCATTAAAAATGTCTTTTCAATACTGGAAGAATACAGGTAAGCCTAAAAAAACAAAGTTTATTTCTTTGGATTACGGCTATCACGGAGATACCTTCGGAACTATGTCTGTAAGCGGGATAGATTTATTTAATGAAGCATTTTCACTCCTTTTCTTCCCTTCTTATAAAGTTCCCTCTCCTTATTGTTATCGCTGCCCCGTGGCCAAAGAGAGGGATACCTGCGATATTGACTGCATCCAAGCCCTGGAGAAGCTTTTAGAAAAGAAGTCTAACGAAGTTGCAGGGATAATCTTAGAGCCGCTGATTTTAGCATCGGGCGGCATGATTATTTACCCTAAAGAATATCTTGCAAGGGTAGCAAATTTGGCTAGGGAGTTTAATGTACATTTAATTGTTGATGAGGTGGCCACGGGTTTTGGCAGGACAGGAAAAATGTTTGCTTCGGATTATGTAGACTTTGACCCTGATTTTATGTGCCTTTCTAAAGGCATAACCTCCGGGTACCTGCCTTTGGCTTTAACTTTGACTACGGATAAAATATACAAAGCATTTTATGCAGACTATAAACTTAAAAAAACTTTTTATCACGGCCATACTTATACTGCAAACCCCATCAGTTGTAGCGCTGCCCTGGCATCCTTAGAGGTCTTTGAAGAAGAAAAAACGTTGAAGAGAACAAAAAAGCTGATACCGTTATTTAAAAGCCTGCTTAAAGGGTTTATTAATCTTCCTGCAGTCGGGGACATAAGAAGCATCGGCTTAATCGGTGCCATGGAATTGGTCAGGAGAAAGGACACGAAAGAAGCTTTCAGTATTAAAAACCGGATTGGCCTTGAAGTTTATAAAAGAGGACTGAAAAAAAACCTTGTCTTAAGGCCGTTAGGCAATATAATCTATCTATTTCTCCCGCTTTGCATAAAAGAGGATGAACTTCAGGATATATTAGAGAGGACCTATTCAGTTATCAAGTCTTTGTAACTGTTCTTAAAAAGGAGATAAAAAGTGTTTATTCATGCTGTTTTGTTTGAGATTAAGCCGGCACAGGTTTTAACCTATATCAAGGATAGCAGAATGTGGGCAAGGCATGCCAGGAAGGAGAAGGGTTTTGTATCATATTTCACCATGAAACGCAGGGATTTCAGGAATCAATATGTTTCTATTTATCAATGGCGCAAACATAGGTACCACCGGCGTTTTATGGATAAATTTCATGATTGGTTGGTCAGTAAATCCAAGGCAAGGGTTAAAGTTTTGGGTTATTATAATCTGGAGGGTATTGATAGGGTTAGGGTGGATGGGGAAAATTTATACTTGACAAACAAATGAAATTAGTGTATAGTTGACATACATACGTAGTAAATAAGGGAGTGGAAATCTTGGGCCGTAAGGTAGAGAGTAGCTCGCCTTACGGTTTTTTGTTCCTGCCATTATTTACTATCAAAATGGAATAGAAAGGAGGGTAGTGGATAATGGCAAGAGGTAAAGTAAAGTGGTTCTCAAACCAGAAAGGTTATGGGTTTATTACTCCTGAGTCAGGAAATGATGTTTTTGTGCATCATTCCGCAATTCAGGGTGATGGCTATAAAACCTTAGAAGAAGGCCAGGAAGTTGAATTTGAAATTGAAAAAGGCCCTAAGGGAGAGCAAGCTACAAAAGTAGTGAAGTTATAACCGATGGTAAAAAACAGGGCCCGATTATATATGTTAATCGGGCCCTGTTTTTTTATTGATATAATTTAATTTATGTGGTAATATATACTTTATAAGAAAGGAGGCGTAAGATGAAAGTAGTTGCTAAAATTCTTACGATCTTGGGCTTATTAACGTTAGTTTTTGCATTGCTGGGAAGGTTTTTGGGGCAACCGGGTTTTGTGCTGGGAATTAGGATAATTAGCGTAATTACGATAGCCAACACCTTGTTTATGATGGCAATCTTAATCAAGCTTTCTGAGAAGAAATAACAAACCGGTTAATCATAAAGGGGGGACATTTTTTACTCATTTAGAAAATGTCCCCTTTTCTATTCTTTTTATGCCCAGCCCTTTTTGAGCATATAATTATAATTTAATATGAGAGAACGCATAGTTGTAGCCATGAGCGGAGGCGTAGATTCTTCCACCGCCGCAGCATTATTGCAAAAACAGGGGTTTGAGGTGGTGGGTATAACCATGTGTTTTCCTGCCTACGGCCAAAGTCTCTCTATATCCGGCGCAAGTAAGCCTTCCTGTTGCGGCCTGGAGGGGATAGAAGATGCGGCTAGGGTAGCCTACAAATTAAATATTAAGCACTATACCATTAATATGCAGAAGGCCCTTCGGGATTTTGTAATTGAAGATTTCTCCCGGGAATATCTTAACGGCCGTACGCCAAATCCCTGCGTAAGATGCAATCAATTCATAAAGTTCGATATTTTGCTAAAAAAGGCACTGATGCTGGGCGCAAAGTTTTTGGCTACCGGCCATTACGCCAGAATCGTCAAGGAAAAACAGGCATATTGCCTCAAAAAAGCCAAAGATTTAAAGAAAGACCAATCATATTTTTTGTATCGCTTAAGCCAATGGCAGCTTAAAAAAATAATTTTCCCTTTGGGCAATTACAGTAAGCCCGAAGTAAGAAAGTTAGCTGCTGAATTTGGCTTGCCTGTGGCTGATAAGCCAGCCAGCCAGGAGATATGCTTCTTACCCCAGGATGATTACAGGGCATTCTTCAAAGGGGAGATCGGGAAAAATATAAAACCCGGATTAATAATTGACCAGCAGGGGGACACATTGGGTAGGCATAAGGGTATTATTTTTTACACTATCGGACAACGCCAGGGTTTAGGGATTGCCAAGGGTTATCCCTTATATGTCACAAAAATAGATGCCCTGAATAATCAGATAACCGTAGGTGATAAAAGAGATGCCCTAAGAAGCGAATTTTTTATTGAGCAGCCTCATTTTATTTTAAAGCCTATAAAAAAGAAGGTTGCCTTGAAAGTAAGAATAAGATATAATCACAAAGAAGCAAAGGCAGTAGTTTTTCCTGTCGGCTCTAAATTTAAAGTAAGATTTTCCAAACCCCAATTTGCCGTAACCCCGGGGCAATCCGCGGTATTTTATGACAAAGATAAAGTCTTAGGCGGAGGCATTATCCAACCTTAAGGGGCCAACATATGGAAATTAAAGATTTAAGAGAAAAGATCAGCGAATTAAAGAAAAAACGCAATGCCGTAATTCTGGCGCATAACTATCAACTGCCGGAGGTTCAGGATGTAGCTGATTTTCGCGGTGATTCCCTGGAACTCAGCCGTATCGCAGCGAAAACCGAGGCCAAGGTAATTATTTTCTGCGGGGTGCATTTTATGGCCGAGACAGCATCGATTCTGTCTCCGGAAAAAAAAGTGATTATGCCTGACATTAATTCCGGCTGCCCCATGGCAAATATGATTACTGCGCAAGAGCTAAAAAAACTAAAAAAAGAGTATCCCCAGGCAGTAGCAGTAGGCTATGTGAACACCTCGGCAGAAGTCAAGGCAGAGCTTGATTTCTGCTGTACCTCTACCAATGCAGTAGCAGTGGTTAATGCATTGAAGGATAGAGAAGAGATTATTTTTGTGCCTGATAAATACCTGGCTGATTTTGTCTCCAAGCGTACCGGAAGAAAACTCATCTATTGGAATGGATTTTGCCCTACTCACGTAAAGATATTGCCGCAAGACATAAAAAGAGAAAAGAAATTTCATCCTAAGGCAAAGGTTATAGCGCATCCGGAATGCCTTCCTTCCGTTACGGCGCTGGCGGATGAGGTGATTTCTACAAGCCAGATGGCAAAGTTTGCCAGGGAAACAAGCGCAAAAGAAATAATCGTAGCTACAGAGGTAGGCCTTATTTATCGTCTTAAAAAGGATAACCCCAATAAAGAATTTTATCCGGCATCAGAAGCAGCAGTGTGTCCGAATATGAAGCGCACAACCCAGGAAAAAATACTCTGGGCATTGGAAGAATTGAAGGAAGAGGTGAAGGTCCCTGATGAGATTAGGCTGCGTGCCAAAAAGGCGATAGACAGGATGCTTGAGATAGTTTAATGGATAAATTTAATAAGATAGGCAATATCAAAGTAGTTTATGAAGACGATTGCTTAGTTATAGTAGACAAACCTGCCGGACTGCTTGTGATACCTAGTCCTAAGAATGAACGGCGTACGCTGACAAGTATCCTTGATGCCGACTTAGAAAAAAAAGGTGAATACCTCCTTCACCCTTGCCACCGCCTCGACAGAGACACTTCCGGTCTGATTATTTATGCTAAGGGAAAGGCCGTGCAAAAGAAAATGATGCAGGAATTTAGATATAAAAAAATTAAGAAGACATACATTGCATTTGTCCAGGGGAAATTGCGCAGCAGGCAGGGTGAGATAAATTCACCCATTGAGTCAGAGCCTGCTATAACCAGATATAAAGTACTAGAGGAGAGGAAAAATTTTTCGGTTATCCAGGTAAACCCATTAACAGGCCGCACTAATCAGATTAGGATACATTTTAAACGGATAAGCCATCCCGTTGTCGGAGAAAGAAAATTTGCTTTTCGTAAGGACTATAAATTAAAGGCAAAAAGGCTTTGCCTTCATGCTAAAGAGCTTGAGTTTGCGCATCCTGTGACAAGCGCGCCTGTTCATGTTAGTATTCCGCTTGCCCCAGACATGGAGCATTTTTTAGAAAGCCATCCTGATTAAAAAATATGAATATATTGCAGGCAGTAATATTGGGCATCGTTGAAGGAATAACAGAATTTCTGCCGATTTCTTCCACCGGGCACTTGATGCTTACTGCAAGGTTCCTTGGTATTACCCAGACAGAGTTTGTGAAGAGCTTTGAGATCGCGATTCAATCCGGCGCAATCCTTGCAGTGGTATTACTGTATTACAAGACTTTGCTTAAAAGCATCAATATCTGGAAG